>NZ_JBFJMY010000048.1:0-16351 GCF_041633695.1 Hydrogenophaga sp. | reverse complement strand
TGACCGCGCGCGAAATTTTGGTGATGACCGCGTTTTGCAGACCCATGATGAAACACAGCAGCACCACGGTGAGCGGCAGAAAGACCGTGGTCATGAGGGCGATGGCGGCGCCGAACAGGCCAAAGACCAGCAACAGGGCCGCTTCCAGCAACAAAGGCAAGGCGTAGGCGCTGCGCAGTTGCTGGCGCAGGCCCCAGTTCACCAGCCAGGCGGTGGTCATGGCACCGAGCAAAAAAGCCAGCAGCGAGCCCAGGCCTGCAGCGGCCAGTGCGAGCTGGCCCAGCACCAGGTGGTCGGCCACCGAGGAAAAAATACCCGTCATGTGCGAGGTGTAGCTGCCCACCGCCAGAAACCCGCCTGCGTTTGCAGCACCGGCCACGAAGGCCAGCACGGTGCCCAGCTTCAGATCGGCCTGCGGCGTGCGCTGCAGGCTGGTGAAACCACGGATGGGGGCGAACACGGGCGCTGGCGCTGGTCAGCGCACCCGCAGGCCGGGCTGGGCACCGAGCCCGGGGTTCAGGATGTAAATGCCGGGTTGGGCTTTGGCGTCGGCATGGCCGGCGGCCAGCACCATGCCTTCGCTCAGGCCAAACTTCATCTTGCGCGGCGCGAGGTTGGCCACCACCACGGTGAGCTGGCCCACCAGGTCTTCGGGCTTGTAGGCGCTGGCGATGCCGCTGAAGACGTTGCGCGTGACGGGCTGGCCCTGCGGGTCGGTTTCCCCGGCGTCCAGGGTCAGCCGCAGCAGCTTGGTCGAGCCCTCCACCGCTTCACAGGCCACGATTTTGGCGATCCGCAAATCGATTTTGGCAAAGTCGTCGATGGAGATGGTCTCGGCGATGGCTTCGCCGCCGGGCTGGGCGGGCTGCGCCGCGGCCACCTGGGGTGCGGGTGGTTCAAACAGGGCGTCGAGCTGTTTCACATCGACGCGTTGCATCAGGTGCTGGTAAGCCTGGATGGTGTGACCCGCACCCAGCAGCTGCCCCGCGTCGGCGAACTGCAGCGGCTGGACCTGGAGAAAGGCTTCGACGTTCGCCGCCAGCGCGGGCAGCACCGGCTTCAGATACAGCGTGATCAGGCGGAAGGCCTCGATGCAGCAGCTGCACACGTCGTGCAGGCGGGCTTCCATGCCCTCTTGTTTGGCCAGCACCCAGGGTTTGTTCTGGTCCACATACTCGTTCACCCGGTCGGCCAGCAGCATGATTTCGCGCAAGGCTTTGCCGTATTCGCGTTCGGCGTAGAGCTCCGCGATCTGTGGTGCGGCGACCTGCAGGTGGTCGAGCAGGGCATCGCCGTCGGCCGACACCGCGCCCAGTTGGCCGTCAAAACGTTTGGCGATGAAGCCCGCCGCCCGGCTGGCGATGTTGACGTATTTGCCGATCAGGTCGCTGTTGACGCGGGCCATGAAGTCGTCGGCGTTGAAGTCGATGTCTTCGTTCTTGGCAGAGAGCTTGGCGGCGATGTAGTAGCGCAGCCACTCGGGGTTCATGTCGAGCTTGAGGTATTTGAGCGGGTCCAGGCCGGTGCCCCGGCTCTTGCTCATCTTCTCGCCGTTGTTGATGGTGAGAAAGCCGTGCACGAAGATGGCGTTGGGCACCTTGCGCCCGCTGAAATGCAGCATGGCCGGCCAGAACAAGGTGTGGAAGGTGATGATGTCCTTGCCGATGAAGTGGAACTGCTCGGTGCTGGGGTCGGCCATGAAGGCGTCGTAATCGCGGCCGGTCTTGCCAAAGTAGTTCTTCAGCGAGGCCAGGTAGCCCACCGGTGCGTCCAGCCAGACATAAAAATATTTGCCCGGTGCATCCGGGATTTCAATGCCGAAGTAGGGCGCATCGCGGCTGATGTCCCAGTCGCCCATCTTGGGCTTGCCGTCTTCGCCCGGCTCAATCCATTCGCTGATCTTGTTGAGCACCTCGGGTTGCACCGCACCGCTTTGTGTCCATTGGTCCAGAAAGGCCAGGCAGCGCGGATCGGACAGCTTGAAGAAGAAGTGGTCGGAGCTCTTGAGCACCGGCGTGGCGCCCGAGAGCGCCGAGTAGGGGTTGATCAGCTCGGTCGGTGCATAGACCGCGCCGCAGCTCTCGCAGTTGTCGCCGTACTGGTCTTTGGTGCCGCACTTGGGGCAGGTGCCCAGCACGTAACGGTCGGCCAGGAACATGCCTTTTTCGGGGTCGAAGAACTGCTCGATGGTCCGGGTTTCGATGAGGCCCGCGCTCTTGAGCGAGCGGTAAATGTCTTGCGCCAGCTCGTGGTTTTCGGCGCCGTCGGTGCTGTGCCAGTTGTCGAAACCGATGTGGAAACCGTCCAGATAGGGTTTGCGACCAGCGGCGATGTCGGCCACGAAGGCTTGCGGCGTCTTGCCCGCCTTTTCGGCCGCGATCATGATGGGCGCGCCGTGCGCGTCGTCGGCGCAGACGAAATGCACCTCGTGGCCCTGCATGCGCTGGAACCGCACCCAGATGTCGGCCTGGATGTACTCCATGATGTGGCCGATGTGGAAATGGCCGTTGGCGTAGGGCAGGGCGGTGGTGACGAACAGTTGGCGGGGCATGGGGCAAGGCTTTCAGGGCAAGGCTGCGCGCGGCAGCGAAGAACCCACCATTTTAGGGCGCGGGCCCGTGGCTCTGCGCGGCACGCTGTGCCGCAGCGGCGCGGCAAGTCCGCTGGCAGGTCGTCCCAGCCCAAGCTGCGCCCGGCTTTGACGCGCTGCAACCTGCGCCAGTTCGGCGGTTGGATGCCACAACGCCCCGACTTGGCCGAGGGCATGTGCCTGGCGCTAGACTATGTGCCAACAGGAGAACCCACCCCATGGCCGTGACTGAACAAGCGCTGACCGCAGCGCTCCAGAGTGTGATCGACCCGAATACGGGCAAAGACTTCGTTTCCACCCGCGCTTTGCGCAACCTCAGCGTCTCTGGCGACGACGTGTCGTTCGATGTGGAGCTGGGGTATCCGGCCAAGAGCCAGATACCCGGCTTTCGCAAGGCCTTGATCGCCGCAGCCAAATCGGTGCCGGGGGTGGAAAACGTATCGGTCAATGTGGTGACCAAGATCACGGCCCACGCGGTCCAGCGCGGCGTGCAGCTGCTGCCGAACGTGAAAAACATTGTGGCCGTGGCCTCGGGCAAGGGCGGCGTGGGCAAGAGCACCACCGCCGTCAACCTGGCGCTGGCGCTGGCCGCCGAGGGCGCGCGTGTCGGTATCCTGGATGCCGACATTTATGGCCCCAGCCAGCCCATGATGATGGGCGTGGAGGGCCGGCCTGAAAGCGTGGACGGTCAGACCATGGAGCCGATGGAAAACTACGGCGTGCAGGTGATCTCCATCGGTTTCCTGGTGGACAAGGACGAGGCCATGATCTGGCGCGGCCCCATGGCCACGCAGGCGCTGGAGCAGCTGCTGCGCCAGACCAACTGGAAAGACCTGGACTACCTGATCGTCGACATGCCGCCCGGCACCGGCGACATCCAGCTCACGCTGTCGCAGCGCGTGCCCATGACGGGTGCGGTGATCGTGACCACGCCACAAGACATCGCCCTGCTCGACGCCCGCAAGGGCATCAAGATGTTCGAAAAAGTGGGCGTGCCGATTCTGGGCATCGTGGAGAACATGGCGGTGTACTGCTGCCCCAACTGCGGCCACACCGAGCACATTTTTGGCGCCGACGGCGGCAAGAACATGGCCGCAGAAAACGGCATGGACTACCTGGGCGCCTTGCCTTTGAACATGTCGATCCGGGTGCAGGCCGACAGCGGCATGCCCACGGTGGTGGCCGATCCCGATGGCGAGATCGCCGGCATCTACAAGGGCATGGCACGCCAACTGGCGATCAAGATCGCGGCCCGCTCCAAGGACTTTTCCTCGAAGTTCCCGAGCATCAAGGTGTCCAAGGAGACCTGAGTCCGCAGGCCGACCCTGGGAACCTAGCCCCAGGTCGGCGTCTCAGGCGGGTGTCCAGGCGCCGTCCGCCTGGCTGGAGCGGAGCATGGCATCCACGAAGCGCATGCCCATCCAGCCGTCCGTGGCGTTCGGGAAGTGCAGCGCCAGCGGGTCGGGCGCCTGGCCGGCGCGGCGCGCGGCGATGGCTTCGGCGGCGTCTGTGTACAGGTTGGCAAAACCTTCGTGAAAACCTTCGGGGTGGCCGGCCGCGATGCGGCTGGAGCGCGCCGCCAGCGGCAAGGTGCCCGGGCCGTTGGGTGTGCGCAGTTGGGCCGGTGCGTCCAGCGGCTTGAACACCAATGACTGCGGGTGCTCCTGCGCCCATTCCAGGCTGCCGAGCGCGCCGCTCACGCGGATGCGCAAACCGTTTTCCATGCCCGCTGCCGCCTGCGTCACCCAGAAGCTGCCGCGCGCGCCGTTGTCCAGACGCAGCAGCGCGCCGGCAAAATCGTGCGCGGCGCGCTCGGGCACGACCGCGCCCACTTCGGCCGCCACTTGCGCCACCTCCTGTCCGGTGATGTAGCGCAGCAATTGGTGGGCGTGGGTGCCGATGTCGCCCAGCACCAGCGAAGCGCCGCCGCGCGCCGGGTCGCTCTTCCAGGCGGTGCGGCCTGGTCCGGACTTGGCACGACCACCTTGCACGTATTCCACCTGCACCAGCCGTACCGCGCCCAGCAGCCCTTCGGCCACCATGGCGCGGGCCTGTCGCACCAAGGGGTAGCCGCTGTAGTTGTGGGTGAGGCAGAACACCAGGCCGGTGTCGGCCACCCGCTGTCGCAGCAACCCGGCTTCGGCCAAGGTGTTGGTCATGGGCTTGTCGCAGATCACGTCGAAACCCAGGCCCAGGGCCTGCATGGCGTAGGGAAAGTGGCTGTCGTTGGGCGTCATGATGGCGACCACCTCGGCGCCATCGGCACGGCCGGCTTCCTGCTCCATCAGGGCTTGGGCGCTGGGGTAGCAGCGCTCACCTGGTAAACCAATGGCCTCGCCCGCCGCCACCGCTTTCACCGGGTCGGACGACAGGCAGGCTGCCACCAGTTCGTAGCGGTCGTCCAGCCGCGCCGCCTGGCGGTGCATGGCACCGATGAACGAGCCCGGACCGCCGCCGATGACGGCCAGGCGCAGGCGACGGCCCAACAATGCGATGACGGGATTGGGGTGGTTGGGTGGCGTGGTCATGGGCGATTGTTTCGTGGCGGATAAACGATTTGGCGCAAGGTCTGGGCCCATGCGCGAAACACGGGCTCCTAGCGTACCGCATGGGTGCACGCCATCTGACTTGGTCGAGGTCTCTCGCCGCCTGCGCCCTTGCGCCGACGGCGGCCGCAAATAGTGGGCGTGGCATACCAAAGTGGATGCACAAGCGGCATTTTGCTTGTTTATAGGTTGTTTTGCAGCTAAAAATTATTGTAATACAGATATAAATAATCAAAAAACAATGTTATATTTCTGGCGAAATTGATCCACCTCTTCCACAAGGTTCTGCCATGTCGCTTTACCCCGTCAATACCGTTTCCCATTCACTGCGGCGCATACGGCGTATCAGCCACCTGATGGTGCTGGCCTGTTGGTTGTTGGTGTTGCTGCTGCCCGTGGCCTTGGTCGTGCACTGGGCGGGGGCCAGCACCGCCGAACTGGCGCACAGGGCCGACTTGGCGCCCGGCACGCTTTTGCAGCCACTGCAAGCGTGGCAACGTTGGATCGCCGGCAGCATCAGCGCCATTCCTCTGGGCTTGTTGCTGGTGGGAGTGTGGCAGGCCAAGCGCTGCTTTGAGCAGTTTGCGCAAGGCCTGGTGTTCACCGAACAGGCCACCGGGCTTTTGCGCCGCTTCGCGGGTTGGGTGGCGGCCGCTGCTCTCGCCGCCATCCTGTGCGGTGCCGCCATCTCGGTCTTGCTGACCCTGCACAACCCGCCGGGCATGCGCATGTTGTCGGTGAGCATCAGCTCACAACATGTTTTCACCAGCTTTTTTGCCGGACTGGTCTGGTTGATGGCCGCAGTGATAGGCCAGGGGCAGGCCTTGGCCGAAGAAAACGAACATTTCGTCTGAGCCGGACCCTGACCCATGCCCATCGTTGTTCAACTCGATCTCATGCTGGCGCGGCGCAAGGTCAAATCCAAGGACCTGGCCGATCACATTGGCATCACAGAAGCCAATGTGTCCCTGCTCAAGCAGGGCAAGGTCAAAGGGGTGCGCTTCGATACGCTGGAGAAAATCTGCGCGTACCTGCAATGCCAACCGTCCGATTTGTTGGTTTACGAAGCCGAGCACTTGCCGGAGTGAACCTGCCGGTTTGAGCGGCGGGCTTGCGTGGCCGCAGCACGGTCGTTTCGCTGCTTCGTTGCTTCGCACACTTGCTGCGAGCCGCTGCCACACCCAGCAGGCCCCTGGTTCCGGCACCTGGTTGCTCTCCGACAGGGCAATGCCGTCGATGGCGTGGTAGGACTGGGTGGTCGCACCCAGGCGGAAGTCGATGCGGTGGCTGGCGGCGGTGGCGACGAAGTTGATGCTTTCTGTCAGCCAGGCACTGCCCACGACAGCGCAGCCCAGCAAGGCTTCGATGAAGTTGGCGTGTTCCCAGGACAGCACGTAGCTGCTGCCCGCCGTGAAGCCGGCCACCACTTGCCCAAAGGACTCGCTGAAGCCCGCACGAGGCGAGTGCGAGAGTGGCGAGTAGTGGATTCGCCTGGAAAACCCCGCTAAGCCAGCAGCAAAATCAGCGCACTGCCGAACAATCCCAGCACCGCGGTGCTCAAAAACACGGTCTTGCCGCCCAGGCGGCTGCTGCGCCACACGTAGTCGCAAAGCAGGAGCAGCGCCGTGAGGTAGACCACCACGGACACAAAGGCCCAGGCGAAATGGCCATCGTTGAAGACAAGACTCATCATGATGCGTGGACCGGGTTCTGGAGGATGACGGTTTCGCCGGCCACGGTGCGCTGGCCCTCGGCGACTTCAAAGCTGTAGCGTTCGTCCACTTCGACCACGCAGGTGCTGCCGAACAACATGCGGCCCATGCGTTCGCCTTTTTCCAGTTCCGCACCCACCGGGTGGAAGAATTCGATGCGGCGCGACAGGTAGCTGGTGATGAAGCGGATGCGGGCGAGTCCGTAGACGGTGTCGGCTTCCATGTAGCGCTGTTTGGGCGAGCGTTTGTCGCGCAAGAAATAGTACGGCTCGTCGCGCAAGGGATCTTCGCGATCGGTGTCGATGATGTCGCCGTGCTCCATGTAGCCGGTCACGGTGGCGGCAAATGGCATGCGGCCCACGTGCACGTCCCACACGTTGAGCGAAATGACCAGGAAGTTGCGTCCGCCCCGGTTCAGCTTGGCCAGCACGGTGCCGTCCACCGGCGCGATCCAGCAGTCACCGGCGGGGATTTTCCGGTCGGGGTCGCGCATGAAAAAACGCAGAAAACCGGGGCTGGGTGAACCTTCTTCGACCCATTTCCAGAGCTGGTGTACCGGCCAGCGTTTCATGGGGGGCAGAAAGGGCGCCACCACACGGGATGGAAAGGGAAAGCGCAGCGCGTAGTCGAGCACCAGCGCCAGGCAAATGCCGAGCAGGATGAGTTGCAGCAACAGCGTCATGCGAGGAACTCCTGGGGCGGGGTGCCCGTGAGGCGAACAGGGGTGTGGTGGTGGGACATGGGTGCTGGACTCGGTGGATGTGCGTGGCGTATGGGCAAGGGCGTTGGGGTTGCGGCTATCTTATTTGTTTCGTCCGAGGCGGCTGGCCAGGCTGGCGCCGATGAAGCGCCCGTAGTGCAACAGACCGGGCAGGGGATCGGCCAGGCGAAAGTGGGCGTCGTTGCGGGTACAGGCGGCGGCGACATCGGTGCGTGGGGGAGCGGATTGCATGGAGTAGCGTGACGCCGGAAAGTCCACCCAGGCGTGGCGGTTCAGGTAGGGCGTCGCAGGGGGCGCCGCTTGCTCCTGCATGTCCAGGTAGGCGGCGTAGAGCCAGTCCGATCCGTTGAGCGCCGCCACTTCGTGCTGGTAGTCGGTGCGGTAGACGGTGGGCTCGATCATGTAGAAGCGGCCATCGCGGGTGTCGCGCTTGTATTCGATGCCGATCAGCCCGCGAAAGTCCATGTTGCGCAGGAAGGCCCCGCTGATCTGGGTCAGCGCCTCGTGGTGTTCTGGCGCGGCCATGCACGCGGCGGTGCCGCCCACGGCCGGTGGCCAGCACAAGGTTTTTCGACCCACGAAGCTGCGGATCAGATCGCCCGCGCCATTGACGTACAGCAGGTTGAAATAGATATCGGTGTCTTCGCCCTCTATCCATTCCTGCACGATGAGCGGAATGTTCAGCGGCAACATCTGCTCCAGCAACTGGCGCAAGGTCTGCGCGTCCTCGACCCGGTAGGCTTTCTTGAATTGCCGCGAGTAGGCCTCGTTGCGCTCGGCGGGCTTGAGCACGCAAGGCATCTTCAATCCATCGAGGACGGCCAGATCGGCGGCGGTCTGCACCGTCACGGTCTGGGGCACGGGGGCGCCGTGTTCGGCCGCGAGCGCGTCGCAGGCGCTTTTGCTCAGCAGCTTCAGCGCCAGATCGGGGCGGTAGAAATAGGTCCGGAACTGGGCTTGCCAGGCGGCGGGCTGGGCCGCAGTGTCGAAGACATCGAATTCTTCGGTCAGGAACAGAGCGGCCTGGCGCGGCTGCAGACCCAGCGCCCGGGTGATGGCAGCCGGATCGAAGGGCTCGGTGATGGTCAGGTGGCGCGCGGTGTGGCGGGAGTATTTGGCCGGGCCTTGTGCGTCGTGCGAGACCACCGCGCAGCGCACACCGTGTGTGGACAGTGCGCGCACCACGCCCAATGCATTGGTGCCACTGCCCAGCACCACGGCGTCGAGCTTAGCCACCGAGCACCACCTTGCGCGCATGAAAGGCCTCGGCAAAGCCCGAGGGCGCGCGGCACTCGATGCCCCGCAGCTGCATCAGGCCCTCGAACACCGGTTCGCTGAACCAGGACTTGGAGCGTTGCGTGCCAAAGTGCTTCATGAGGTGGCGCACCTTGCGCTGGGCGTGTGCTTTGCTCAGTGGGACGAACACATTGGGCTGGCCCAGATCGCCTTCGAACTTGGGAATTTCGTACTCCAGAATCAATTGGTCGCGCCAGATTTGCCAAGTCAGTTCAGCCATCAAGCGATGGTCCTGGTGCCGGTCTTCGAGGCGGTGGGTGAGCACCACGTGTGGGGTGAAACGGTCGCGCACACCGGTCAGAAAGCTTTTGACGGCGCTGTACTGGGTCGGCATCAGGCCATCGGTGAATTGGGCCAGCTCGACGGCTTGCAGCGACGGGCCCAGCAGCGCTTTTGCGCTTTTGCGTGCCTCGCGCTCGCGCTCGCCTTCGGCGCTCAACACCACCCAGCAGACCTGCAGTCCGGGATACTGCTTGGCCCAGGACAACAAGGTGCCGGCGCAGCCGATTTCAATGTCGTCGCTGTGCGCGCCTATGCACAGCACCTTGGGGGGCGCACCGGCGGGGAATCGTAGAGGTGTCATGCGTAGAGACGGATTCGGGTAGAGGGGTGTTCGGGAGCGGGCGGGACCAACCCTTCAGGCGCGGCGACCGGTGTTGAGCCAGCGCAGCTTGAGAAAGTAGGCCAGGCCCGAAACGAGGTCGCGGACGAATTCTTTCCATTCCCAGACGCACATTTTGCGCAGATACCGGCAGGCCTCGGTTTTGTCCTGGTTCGGCACGGGCGTTTGCCAGACCGCCTGGCGCCAGCCCCAAAAGAGGCGCCAGGTCGGGAACAAGGCTTTCCACGACATCACCGGATAGTGGTGCTTGATGTCGTCTTCGGGCGACATCAGGCTGGTGGCGGTTTTGGGGTCCATGCGGCGCAGAAAGAGCGCCTGGGGCACCAGCGCAAAGCCGCCCTGCAGCGCCAGGCAACTGACCATGACGATGTCGGCTTTCAGAAAGTGGTCGATGATGGGCCGCTTGTAGCGCAGCGCCTGGGTACGGATGACACCGTTCATGGCGTTGTTGAGCTGGAGACGCTGGATCAGCTGCACGAAGCGCCGCGCCGGGCTGCTGTCCTGCACTTCGATGTCGCCGTCGTAGACCTTGTGCACATCGGGATCGGCTTCAAACAACAGGGTTTGCGGTGCGGCCAGCACCACGTCGGGCCGTTGGTCCAGCACGTCCACGCAGGCTTGCAGGAAGTTGGGCGAGCACAGATCGCTGCACGTGGTCCACTTGAAGTATTCGCCGGTGGCGGCGTCGACCACGGCACTGAAGTTGCCGTTGGCGCCCACGTTGTGGGCCTGCCGGATCAGGCGGATGCGGCTGTCTTGTTGCTGGTAACGCTGCACGATGGCCACGCTCTGGTCGGTGGACGCGTTGTCCGACACGATGAGTTCAAAATCGCCCAAGCTTTGCGCCAACAGGCTTTCGATCGACGCGGCGATGGTCTCTTCGCCGTTGTAGATGGGCATGCCGATACTGACCCGTGGCGCGGTTTTCATGGTGTTCTTCTTTTCAAGCTTCGGTGGAGGCACAGTGCCTCAAGGCAGCGGAGCGAGCAACTGGGCGTCGGCGGACAGGCCCGCAGCCTGCTGCAGCAAGCGATACGGCATATGGGATTTTTCCGCGATGTCGAGCAGGCTGTGCTCGCCGTCGGAGTAGTTCAACACCCAGAGCAAGGCGTGTTGCAGTTCGCCGATGTTGGTAAAGCCGCCCATCATCTGGTAGAGGCCACGGCGTCCCAACTGGGGTTCGCCTTTCGGAAACAGGTTCTGGTAGCGCGTGTCCGACTCCATGACGTGGAGGATGTCCAGCACGGTGTGCAGCGAGTCCTGCAGGTGCTCGGGGCGTACCAGGCCGAGGTTGTCGGCCGAGCTGTGGTACTCGGGATATGCCCCATTGGGGGAGCGGGTGAAGCGACCCATGGGCAGGTTGATGCCAGGCGAACAGAACTGGCGCTCGTCGTAACCCCAGGGTGAAAAATCCAGCACGCGTTCTTGCTGGCCGCGTTCGGCCAGCATGCAGGCACTGGCCCGGTCGATCTGGGCATTACCGCGCCGCGAGCGTTTGTAGGTGACCGGGCCCGCATCGCCGGCCACGGAAACGATCAGGCCGCCCCGTATCTGTGGCAGCAGTTTTTCGTTGCGGCTCAGCCAGGTGATGGAGCCGATGGTGGCCGGCGCGAACACCAGGCGGTAACTCCACTTGAGCTGGCATTGGCGCAGGTATTTGCCCAACTCGACCAACAGGGCCACGCCGGAGAGGTTGTCGTTGCACAGCGAAGGGTGGCAGATGTGCGCGAACAGCAGCACCTCGTCCTGACTCGCGCCCGGAATCAAACATTCGGCATAACTCAGGCTGCCGGCGGTCAGTTCCGAGTCGATGCAGACCTCGTACTCGCCCTCGGGCAGCGATTGCAGTTGCTGGTGGGGCAGGCAAAAGCCCCAGGTCTCCTGGTAATAACTGGTGCGGTAGGGAATCCACTCGGGGTGTGCCGGGTCGCTGTGCAGCCGGGTCTTGAGCTCGGCCAGTGAAAACCGGCCATGCACGGGCACGCTGTAGCTGACCACGTGCAGGTTGCTTTGCTGGAAGTCGACGATCTTCTGACCACTCGGGTCTTTGATCCAGGCGTCGCGGATGTTCCATTCCTTGGGAATGGTCCAGTCGAACACGGGCGTTCCGGTGGCCACTTCGCTGCGCAGCAGCGGCAGGTGTTCGCCGACGATGTCCAGGCTTTGCCGCAAACCGTTGCCCGTGATGCTGCGGCAAATCGGAAACAGCCGCTCGATCAGCTGGTACATCTGGTCGCCGCTGCGGTCTTCGCCCAGTTTTTCCACGCATGCTTGCAAGGGGTGCATAAGCGTTTTTTTCCTGTGTTGTTCGTCGGGGGTCAGTTGCCGGATCGGGTCCACAAACCCGGTCGTTCCGGGCCGACCCAATGTGGATGGTGGCCGCGCCCGGAGTGGTCTGAAATGTCGTCGGGCCGGGGGCGCAGGTTCTGGTACCACAGGCTGCGGCGACCGGTGTTGGTCGAGCCGGGCTCGGCCAGCTCGGCCAGCACGTCTTGCACCGACAAACAGGCCGAATAGATTTGAATGCCGCTCAGGATGCCGTTCCAGACTTCGTTGCCGGGTGCCCAAGGGGCGTCGCCCCAGGTCAGCGCGGGCACCGGGGGCATGTTGTTGCCCCAGGTCGCCGGCGTGGTGAAGCTCACGCGGTGTGCGTCGTCGGTATGCGGCAGGTCCCAGTAAAACTCGTGGTGCTTGCCCAGGCGCGAAGCCCAGACCCGCATGGCTTGCGTGTGCCAGCGGTCGTAGCTCACCTTTTCGCCCAGCAAGTCTCTTTGCAGCACCGAAATTTCCCACCGGTGCTCGCTGCCGTGGGGCGGTGGTTGCGGATAGGGGTGTGCACCGTAGTAACTGTCGGCGGATTTTCCGGGCGTCCAGTCGAAGGTGCGCAGATCGTCTTGTCCGTCGTCGTTGCCCCAGAAAAAGGCCGTGTAATAGCCGTTCTGCTGCCGTGGATAGGCGCGCCAAAGATAGGTGGCGGGGTAGATCGCCAGCGGCTCCAGGAAGCGAAAGCGCATGGTTTTCCGCACCGCTGCCGAGCCGGGAAAGTCCAGGCCCACCGTGGGTGCGCCGATGTTTGCCGACGCCTGGCCGCAGCCGGTGAGGGCGGCACCGGCCAAGGAGGCCGATGTCGTCAAAAACGCGCGCCGCTTCCAGTCGGGCATGTCAGCTGCTCGGACCATCCACCCGCCGCAACCAGATTTCGCGCCAGTAGGTGTTGGACGCGCGCGGGCAGCCCAGGCGCCGCTCCGTGCATTCGGCGCGGCAATACACGTTCTCCAGCTGGATGCAGGCGTTTTTCATCTCCATCATCTTGCCGGTCTGCTCGTTGATCAGACGGTCCACCCGCATCTCCACCCGGTGCCGCTCGCCCGAGTACTTGGCCATCTCCATGTCGTAGCGCATGCCCCGGTTGAAACCGTTTTTGGTGATGGTCTGCAGAATGTCGGCGGACGGTTTGATCTCCACCCACTCGCCCACTTGCAGGTCCAGCGTTTCAGACGGCGTGGCTTTGCCATCCGGAATCACACCACTGCCCAAGGGGAACGGTTTGCCACCGCGCAGTTGTTGCCAGCGGTTGAATGCGCCGACCAGGATGCGGTAGCCATAACCCAGACCAACCAGTTGGCGGTAGGCCGCAAACACCAGCAGCTTGCACATGTGCCAGGCGCTGTGGTTGCCGCTGCTCACGTCGCGCACGTATTGCCGCAGATCCCACCAAGGCAACAAGGTGGTGGCTTCGAACAGCGCCGTGGTCTGGCAGACATAGACCGGGTCGGCCGCGTCGCCCTGGTTCGGGGCTTTGGCGTGCAGTTGCACGTCCGCAGCGGTCAAAGGGGTAGCGGGCACCTCCGCGGGAGCGGTGTCGCTTTCGGGCCGGAGCCAGGCCTCTTTCCAGAAGAACACGCAGTCCGCCATGCAGCCACCGTGGCCGCCGCCGTCGCAGCGCGCCTTTTCCAGATGCACCGCGTCCAACATGCGGCGCCCACCGGTCTTTTCGATGTTGTCGCAGGTTTTGTGTGCGGACTTGGCCACGCGCAAACGTTGCCCGCAGAAGGCCAGCATTTCGGGCTGAAAGGGCAGTTTGTCGAAGCGGGCGTTCTCATCCAGGGTGGCCAGAATTTCAGCGGCGGAGCGCACCACCACCCAGTCACCTGCGCGCAGCCCCAGGCTTCTGGGCCAAGCGAATTTTTTGTCGTTCATGAGCAGATATCCAATCGTTCTTATGGGGCTTCAGGGGCGGTGGGCCCAAAGCGTTTGGCAAGCAAGCCCCGCACCCGTTCCAACACCACTTGTTCGGCGCCTGCGGGGCGGCCCCGCCCGTGCCACATCAAGCCAATCAACACCAGGTAGGTGGCAACCGCCAGCAGGCCACCCGCCACCAGCCAGGCAAAGGTGGTCAGGAAACCCAGGCTGGCATCGTAGTCGGGCAGCACCGCGTGCACCACCAGCATCACACAGGCCGAGGCGATCAGAGGCCTTGCGATGGCCTTGACGAACAAGCTGGGGGCCAGGCCCAGGCACTTGCGCAACTGGTAGAGGTACAGCGGGGTCGAGACCACGGACGTGAACAGCGCCGCATAGGCCGCACCCACCACGCCCAGATCGCGCATGCCCAGAAACACCAGCGACAGCAGCGCCAACAAGATCACCGTGTACGCCACATTGGTGTACATCACGCGCGCCGGAAAGCCGCGGCCGATGAGCACGGCGCAGATGGACGAATGGAACAGCAGCAGGGCGCCGTTGAAGGCCAGCAGTTGCATCAGCGGTATCACGCCCAGCCACTTCTGGCCCAGCATGACCGGGATCAAAAACGGGGCCAGGGCGTTCATGCAGGCGGCTGTGGGCAAAGCCAGCAAGGCCAGCAAACCCACGGCATTGCCATAGGCGCTGGCAATTTCCGAGTGCTCGCGCATCTTGGCAAAGCCCGGCAACAAGGCGCGGTTGATGGGGGCGCCGATTTCCGTGGTGGGCAGATTGGCCAGCTCGTAGGCGATGTTGTAGGTGCCCAGCGAAGCGGCGCCCGAAATGCGGCCCACGAAAAAATCGGCGGAACGCTCTTTGAAGAAGCCCGCGAAATTGTTCACCAGCAGCCAGCGGGAAAACACCAGCAGCTCGCGCGCTTTGGACAGGCTGAAGCGCGGGCGGTAGGGGTGCATCAAATAGCTGATGAGGGTGCCCGCTGCCTTGGACACCAGAATGCCAATGACCAGTGCCCAATAACTTTTAAGGTAGAACGCCAGCGGCACCACGATGATGAAGCTGATGAACTTGCGGCTCACCTGAAACCGGAACTCGCGGCGAAAGTCGAGCTCTTTCTGGAACGCGACCACGCCGATGTTTTGCGCGCCGGTGAACAGCGGCCCGAAGGCCAGGGCGATCACCACCCACATCAATTCGGGCTTGTGATAGAAGTTGGAGATGGGCAGCGCGACCGCGACCATCATCAAGGTGATGATCAGCCCCAGCAGAAAACTGCAGGTCCAGGCGCTGTTGTAGTGCTCTTCGGTGGCGTCCTGGTTGTGGATGATGGCGGTGTCGAAGCTGAAGGCGCTCATGAGTTCGGCCATGGCGATGAAAGACATGGCCATGGCCACCACACCAAAATCCCCGGGCGCCAGCAGCCGTGCCAGGATCAAGGTACTGATCAGCCCCAGACCACGCTCCACCAGCTTGAAGAGGATCATCCAGACGGCACCTTTGGCCATCTTGACTTGGGTGCTATCGGTCATGGGAGAGATTCATAGTTGTTTGTGGCTGGCGATGCACCCGTGATGATACCTCTGCACGATGACCGAAAACGGCAAAAACGGCGCCCAAAAATGTTTGGGACAGCGCGTGCTCAAGCTGGCGGCCGCTGCAATGAGCGCAGCGACGGTGGGTCGGGTTGTGGCTGGCGCCGAAATTGCAAACCACCTCCATCCATCCCATTGCCTGCATCACAACGCGTCGGGAATGGATGATTTTTCCTTACTCGACCAGCTCAAAACGACGCTGCAGTTATAGCATGTGCAACAATTTCCAACCAGTCGCTGTAAGGCGTATGTGTGCGCTTGTCCTCGGCTGGCGCCCGCCTGGAGCTTGTGTCGCAGGGTCGTGGCACACTGCCCGTGCGTATCCCGTAGCGGGCCCGTGGCGAGGCAGGATGCGCGAGGCCCAAGGCCCGGATCTGCCCAGAACCGCAGGTCGTCGCATGCCCCATCTTGTGTGACGGCGCCTCGTTGTTCGCGTCTCGCGTACGGTCGTGGGTTGTGCTTGGAATTGAATCTCAAGGAGCTGTGTTGAAGCCTGTCGCCATTTTTCGAATTCTTCGAGCCGCCTGTTTCGGGCAAGGTTTGCGCCAAACCTATTGGCAGTTCGCCGGATTCGCCGCAGAAGTCAAAGCGCTGTTTGAAGAAAAAAACCAGGCGTTTCGCCGCGAGGTGGTTCGAAACCACCTGAGCTATATGGGTGACCGTGTATCGCCCGTGGTGGCCGAATCGCGGGAGCGTGCCGACCACGCTGTGCGCTGGTTGTTGCGGGCGCAGTCGGCCACGTCCGACGATGGGGTCGCCCTGGGCTACTTCCCGTGCAGTGCGGACGGGGACAGCTGGCGGCCGTCATACCCGGAAACCACCGGCTACATCATCACTTCGCTGCTGGCCTACGCCGAGCGCTATCCGAACCCGGAACTGGTGGCCGCCGCCCAGCGCATGGCCGAGTGGGAGGTGGCGGTTCAAATGCCCAGTGGGGCGGTGCAAGGTGGGCCGGTTTGCGATCCGCAGAACCAGACTGCAGCGGCCTTCAACACCGGCATGGTCTTGGATGGATGGTGCAGCGCCTACAGCCAAAGCGGCAACCCCAAAATACTGGAAGCCGCCCGGC
>NZ_JBFJMY010000047.1:0-16647 GCF_041633695.1 Hydrogenophaga sp. | reverse complement strand
GGTAGGAGCGTACCTTGTCGCCCTTGTTCGGCGGGTACGGCAGGCGGTGCACCAGGTACAGGATATTGGCCATGGGTCGCTATGGCCTTATCCGAGGTGGCGAACGATGTGCGGACCCAACCAGTTTGCCAACGCCAGTGGCATGCGGCGCCAGGTGGCGATGAGCAGTTTGTATTTGGCGTTCGACGGGTTGTTCTGCGGAATGGCCTCGCGCTGGTAGAGCTGGTATTCGTAATGCAGCGGTGTGGGTTCGAAGCCCCAGTTTTTTTTGAAGGCGTAGGAACCGGTGCCCTGCTTGCTGCGGCCGTAGTCGAACACCTGCAGGCCGCGCCCACAGGCACGGCGCATCAGTTCCCAGTACTTGAAGTCGTTGGCGGCCAGATCGCGCGCCGCTTCGTCGTCGCCGGCGTAATACGGCAACACCTCGTCGCGAAAGTAAAAGCTCATCACGCTGCTCACGGGCCGCCCATCGGGCGCGCAAACCGTCAAGACTTCGCAGTCGGCTCCGAAGGTGTCCATCAAGGCCTGGAAGTAGCGCCGCGACATGGCCGGGGTGCCGTGGCGGTGCACATTGTCGGCATAGAGCGCAAAGAAGCGCTGGGCGTTGCTGTCGATCTCGGCACTCAAACCGTTCTTGATACCCTTGCGCACCATGGCCCGCTGCTTGCGCGGGATCGCCAACATGTTCGCCTCTTCGGTGGGCAGAATGGGCTTGCGGAACGTGACGTACAGGTCTTGCAAGGGCCAGTCTTCGTGCCGCCGCTGGACGTTGCGCAGCTCCAGATGCTGCACACCCAGCGTCTGCGCCAGGCGCTGTGCTTCCGCCTCCAGTGCGTTGGCGGCCTCGTTGTTCAAGGTCGCCACGCCGCCATACACGGCGAACGGCAGACCGGTGAGCGCGTGCCCAAACAGCCGGCTCTTCACCTGGCCCAGCGGCAACACGCCCAGGATTTCGCCGCCGGCCTCGGCGTACAGAAAATACGTGCGGTGGCGAAACACCTCGCGGATGATGCGCTGCCAGCCCGCACGGTGAAAAAACGTCGCCTGCGGGCAGGCCATGACAAAAGCCTCCCAGCGGGCAACCTGTTCGGGCTGGCTGTCGTCCAGCAGATGGATGCGAATCCCGGCGCTTTCAGCCAATGGCCACCTCGCTGGCCCGAGGCTTCAGGAAAATCTGGTCCATGCGGCCCCATTGAAAATCTTGCAACAGACGCACCAGGCGGCGCTCGGTGCGCCCGATGTTCACGTAGTGCCGGAACCGCGTCTTGAGGCCAATGCCCGGTACGCGGGGTTGTTCCGGATCGATCTCCCAGGGATGGAAATAAAAGATGGCCGACTGGCCATCGCGCTGGTTGACCTGCTGCAGCATCCACCGGGATAGCGCATAGGGAAACAAGCGGAAATAGCCGCCTCCGCTGGAGGGCAGATTGCGGTTGAACACGCGCAAGGTCGAAGGCGGTACTTCCAGCAGGCCTTCGCGTACGCTGTGCACAAAGCGTGGAGCATCCGGCATGCCGTAGTGGTCGTGTTGGACCGGATAAATACTGGAGCTGTACTTGTAGCCAGCCCGCAAGAGCGTGTCCAAGGCCCACAGGTTCTGCGCACCAATGGAAAAACTGGGCGCCCGGTAGCCGGTCACGGGTTCGGCAGAAAGCTCTTCCAATATCGCCTTGGCGCGCGAAATATCTTCGAAAAAAGCGGGTTCGGACAGGTCGCTCACGCGCTGGTGACCATAGCCGTGGCTGGCCAGTTCGTGCCCTTCGCGCACGATGCGCCGAACCATGTCGGGATAACGTTCAGCCACCCAGCCCAAGGTGAAGAAAGTGGCGCGCGTTTGGTGTTCGGCCAGCAGATCCAGGATGCGGTGGATGTTGCGCTCGACCCGACATTCACGCTGGTCCCAATCGGCGCGGTCGATATAAGGCGCGAAAGCCGATACCTGGAAGTAGTCCTCGACGTCGATGGTCAAGGCATTGGTGATGGTCGTGTTGGGCATGCCAGTCTTCATCAACGCCGCGCACCATCGTTGCGCGACCGCCGCCCTGCACCCACCATCCTCTTCATCAAGCCCAACAACTCCAGCGTCGCCCGTTCCTGGCGCAACACGCTGCGCTCGATGCGCAACAAGCGCGCGCTCAGTTGCTCGGCGGACATGCGGCCCAAGTGCTCGAGAATGTCGTCGCCCAGCGCCGCCTCCAGCTCTTTGTCGTCGCCCGACCACTCCGCACCCGCGCCATCGGACTCCTTGCCGCCCTGAGACTCCCCGTCCAGCGCCACCGGAGGTGCGCCCGGCGAACTGCCGGGGGACACGAACTCGGATTCGGCCTGGATTTCCTGCGCCACCTCGTCCAGCGAGGCCAGGGAAAAATGCGTGACCTCGGCCAGAAACCCTTGCAACAACAAGCGATCGCACAAGGTGTTGATGCGGCGAGGGATACCACCGGAGTGGCGAAAAATCGCCTCGAACACCGCCGGGTCAAAACTGGGTTTGTCCACCGCGCCCGCGCATTTCAGCCGGTGCTCGATGTAGGAGCGCGTGTCTTCTTCGTCCAGTGGTCCGAGATGGCAGCGGGCGGTGACGCGCTGGCGCAGTTGCAGCATCCTCGGACCTTGCAAGATCTCGCGGAATTCGGGCTGCCCCACCAAAAAAGTCTGCAGCAGCGCCTGGTCGTCGAACTGAAAGTTGGAGAGCATGCGCAGCTCTTCGACCGCCTGGGGTTGCAGGTTCTGCGCCTCATCCACGATCAGCAAGCAGCGCTTGTTCTGCGTGGTCTGGGTGATGAAAAAAGCTTCCAGCGCCATCAGCATGTCGGCCTTGGATGTGCCACGCACCGAGACGCCAAAGGCGGCACACACCAGCTTGAGCGCGTCTTCTGCGCCCAACTGGGTGCTGACCAGGTTGGCCGCCACCACGCTGTTGGTGTCCAGGCTTTCCAGCAAGTCGCGCACGATCGTGGTTTTGCCCGCCCCCACCTCGCCCGTGATGACAATGAAACCCTCGCCACGCATGACGCCGTACACCAGGTACGAACGCGCGCGCCGATGGGGCTTGCTGCTGTAATAAAACTTTGGGTCGGGATTGAGCTGAAAGGGTTTGCTCGTGAGCCCGTAAAACGCTTCGTACATGGATCAGAACCGGTGGGTGATAACCCCTGTGATCGAGGTGACCTTGTAGGGATTCATGGTGCCGCTGAACACTTCGTGCAGCAGTTGCACGCTGCCACTGGTTCGCAGTCCCAGCTGGGTGGTAACGCCGAAGGTCAGCGTTTTCAAAGAGTTGCCCAAGGCCGCGTTGGTACTGGCGATCTTGATGCCGTTGATCGAAGCGTTGAACGACGTCAAGGGCGTGAGGCGGTGCGCATACAAGACGCTCCAGCCCCGCTGCTGGATGCTGGAGCTGACGTCGAAACTGTCGGACCCGGGATTGAACAGGGTATCCACCCGCCGCGAGTTGTTGCGGAACAGCACGAAAGTGAGCACGCCACGCGTGCCTTGCAAGAGCACCGACAACTGCTGGTTGCGCTCCAACGTGGCCGAAGAAGTGAGGTAGCGCTGGTACAGCTCGGCCCGTGACGGCAGGCCCAGGCGCAACAGCTCGGACTCCACCAGTTGCGCGCGCTTGATCGGGTCGGGCTCCAGCGAACTGAACAGGGAATCCACCAAATCGTAGTAGGAACCCAGCACCGGCAACGCATCTTCCAGGGCGTTGCTCACCACGCCTTTGCTGTCGGTGTAACGCCAGACGGTGCGAGCGGTCCTGTGCTCGAGCTCGATGTCGTGTCCATTGCCAAAGAAGCGCTTTTCCAGACCCACCGACATGCGTGTCCGGTCAGACGGCCGCCACTCCAGATTGAGCTCCGTCGTGCGGTACGACTGCTTGGCCAAAGTGAGCTGGTCGTTCGACTCCGTGCCCACCAACAGCGACCCGGTCAACTGCGAGGTAAACGGAAAGATCAGCCCCACCTTGAAAGCGCTGGATGCGGTGTCGCGTCCGAGCGAATAGTCGTACTTCTGCTGGCTGGCGTCGAAAGACCAACCCATCAGCTGGCCGGGGTTGCGGTCCACCACATGAAAATTCCAGCCATTGCTGGTGAAGTCGGAACGGCTGGCGGTGTCGGTTGACACGCTCTGCATCGCATAGCGCAATTCGTATTCTGCACTGCCCGCCACCCCCCGGTAATACGGGGAGAAGCGGAACAACGAGGTCTGCGACTTGTTGCCGTTTTGCGTGCTCCCCGTCGAATGGGGATCAAAAGGCGAAATCGAGAGCTGGTCGACCAGGCCACGCAAGTCGATGAAACCGTGATCGTCCAGCGCCTCCACAGTGGCATTGCCATCCAGTGTGTGTTGAAGACCATTCGCATACGTGTGCTGGGTGTAAAACCGGCCAGCCAGTGAGTAGTCCACCGAACCCTTGATGCGCGGTAGGTTCATGTAGGCACGAACACCCGGCGAAATTTCCGTGACCTGTTCGCTGCGCGCGTAGGGGCTCCCCACCGGGCTGTTGTTGGTCAAGGTTTGCGACAGAGACACCCGGGGTGAGATCCAGAACCCAGACCTGTTTTCGTCCACGCCGCCGCCGTCTCCCGACTCTTGCGCCCATGCCGAAGACACCAGCGAAGAAGCCAACAAGAACAAAGGCGCCACGACACTGGATCGCGTTGCTGGACCTCGACGTCTGCGGCGGTGTGTCGTTTTCACTTGTTTCTCCCGTTTGCAGCGGTCATGCCACCTGCCTTTGCCCACCGTCGGTGGACGGATTTCCATAGCCGTAGCCATACCCGTACGCGGCCTGGTCACCGCCACGCGCCTGGTTCAACACCATCAGCTTGACCGGACAGGATTCGATGGTGGTCAAGGCATGGCGCACCTGCGACTGCAAGGTTTTTTCGGCCTGCACCACAAACACGATCTGGCCCATGTGGGAGGCCAGCACGCGCGACTCGGTGGTCAGCAGCAAGGGCGGCGAATCAAAAATGATGATGCGGTCGGCGTAACGCCGGCCCATGTCGGCCACCAATGTGCTCATGGCGTCGCTGGCCAGCAGTTCGGTTGCGCGCTGGTGCGGCGTGCCACTGGGCAGCAGGCTCAACTTGTCGATGTTGGTGCGCAGCAGCGTATCCGAGACCTCGATCTTGTCGTCAAGCAGCAGATCGAGAAGACCGGGGCTGGGTGGCAGCCCCAGTGAGTTCATGACGGATGGACGGGCCACGTCCGCATCCACCAGCAAGACCGTGTAGTCCAACTCGGTGGCGATGCTCATGGCCAGATTGATGGCGGTGAAGCTTTTCCCCTCACCCGCCATGGCGCTGGTGACCATGATCAGGTTGCCATTGGGCACCAGGGCGGCGGATTTGCCCGCAGCATTGGCCAGCAGGGGCCGCTTGATCACGCGGAACTGCTCCGCCACAGCGGATTTGGGCGAATTGGGTGTCACAAAACCAGCTGCCAACAGCGCGTTCAAGTCCAGATGAACCGACTTGGACACCGCCTCAGGCATGTGTTTGGACGCGCTCGGCTTTTCCGCACGGGGTTCGTCACCCGGCACGGGCATATCGGCGCCGGCTTGGCGCAACTGCTCCAGGCGCAAAGCCGCTTTTT
The DNA here is from genome assembly GCF_041633695.1 of Hydrogenophaga sp. Taxonomy (GTDB): domain Bacteria; phylum Pseudomonadota; class Gammaproteobacteria; order Burkholderiales; family Burkholderiaceae_C; genus Hydrogenophaga. The sequence goes on along the minus strand of NZ_JBFJMY010000047.1, from coordinate 11,046 downwards.
CAATCAGACTGCTCATGGCTACCCTATAGATCCAGACCGGTAAGACAAGGCCGCCATGCCGACCACGAACACGGCAATGAGCGCCACCACCGATGCCAAAAAGCGCTTGAGGCTACGCGACTCCCTTTTCCGCAAGGCGTCGTTCTCCACCAGCGTGACCAGCCCCAGCAAAGGCAGTCCGGTGACTTCGCGCAAAGTGCTCGCATCAAAGAAAACCGGCCGCATCTGGCTGAGCAGGAAAGAAAAGCCCAGCCCAGCACCCAGTGCTGCGATCAAAGCCAGAGGCAGCAGCAAGACGCGGTTGGGCGCCACCGCCTTGGGGCCTACCCGGGGTGGATCGATGACGCGGAAATCGGCCAGGCTGGACGCGTTGCCCAGCTCGCCACTCATCACCACCGACTCTCGGCGGGACACCAGGTCCTCGTAGTTCTTGCGGTGGATGTCGTAGTCCCGGTTCAGTTGCGCAAGTTCGGCTTCCACCTGGGGTGCCAATTTCAATTGTTCGCGTGCACGCGCCACCCGGTTTTCGTATTCAGCGACCCGGGCGCGCAAGGAGGCCACCTGGACGTCGGCCGCCGAGAACACGCGGCTGAACTCCAGAATCGCAGGGCTGGACTGCACAGACGCCACCACCGGCGCCGACTGTGCTGCGCGCGTGAGCTCAGCGACCTCGCGGCGCTTTTGCTCTTCCAGGTTGCGGATCAGGCGCTGCGTGTTGATGACGTCGGGATGCTGCTCGGTAAAGCGCTGAAGCAAGGCATCCAGGCTTCGCTTCAGGGCATCTATACGGGCATCGAGGTCGGGCGTGGCAATCTTGCCGCTGGCGTCCACCGGCACCGAACGCATCTGCGTGCGCGCCTCCTCCAACTGGCGCCGCGCGGCCTCTCTTGCGCTCTCGGCCTCGCGCAATTCGAGGCGTGCCTGGTTGAGCGTGGCCGACACCTCGGCCATCCGGCCCGCCATGTCCAGGCCGCCCTTGGCCTGCAACTCGATGTTGCGCAGCCGGAAATCCTTGAGCCGGGATTCCGCTTCGGTCAGCTTGTTTTCGTAGTTCTTGATCTGCTCTTCGATGAAGTTGCGGGCCGAATCCGAATCCTTGCGCGAGTCCCCCAAACTGGACTCCACAAAAATGGTCAGCAGCGACTGCACTACCTTCAACGAACGCTGCGGGCTGGTGTCGCGGTAGGTCAGGGTGTAGAGATTGTCGCGCCCGGCCGACTTGATCTGCAACGCGCGGGTCACGCCCTCGATCAACGCGTCCTGCTCGGGCTTGGACCGGGCCGCCATATCCAGGTCGGACATGCGGATCAGCTTCTCCACCGTCGGCCGGCTGATCAGCGTCCGGCTGAGCATGTTGACCTGCTGCTCAACGTCGGGCTGGATGGCCAGTCCCGACATCAGCGGTCGCAGAATGGACTGGGTATCCACATACACGCGTGCAGTGGCTTCGTAGCGATCGGGAATCAGGAGCACAGCAACTGCACCCACACCCGCGACCAGCCACGCGACCAATACCCCCAGGCGGCGGTATTTCCACATGCCGCGGATCATGCTGGATATCTGATGGATAAGGTCGTGCATGCGGTCAGCGTAAAGTTCAAAAGAAGACAGCTGTCCGGCAAGGACCGGACAGCTGGATTCGGGGAAAAACCGGCGAGATTAAAACCAGCCTTGCGGAATGATGAGCACATCCCCCGGCAGCATTTCGACGTTGGCGGTGATGTCGCCGCCTTTGAGCAGATCACGCAAGCGCACGCTGTAGCGCTTGTTGCCGTCGGCGGCGCGCACGATCGTGGCTTTGTTGCCGTCGGCAAAATCGGTCAGACCGCCGACTGCGATCATCACGTCCATGACCGTCATTTTTTGTTTGTAGGGCAGGAACTGGGGCTTGGCGGCTTCACCGACCACCCGGATCTGTTCGCTGTAAGGGCCGACAAACTGGGTGACGATGACCGTCACAACTGGATCGCGCACAAATTTGCCCAGCACCTTCTCCAGCTCACGCGCGATGTCGGAGGATGTCTTGCCCTGCGCGACCAACTCGTCAACCAGGGGTGTGGACACCTTGCCATCGGGCCGCACGGGAACCGTCAAAGACAGCTCCGGGTTGCGCCACACAATGATATTGAGCGTATCCCCAGGACCTACAAGGTACTTGTAGTCGGCGGTGGAAGCCACGAGCGGCGCCGGCGGCTCGGCGGACCGCCCCATGGCGCAGGCCGACAAACCCAGAACCAAGGCGACCGACACGGCGGTACCTGCGACCGAGCGTAGAAATTTGAACAAAAGTGTCATAGAGCTTCTCCTGCAGTAACCAATGATGTGAACGATTCGCCGTTGATCGGGGCCAATATAACCGAGTGTGTTTACAGAGCCGTAGACAAACAGAGGACGGCACCCCTTGAAACGGGGATCGTGCACGCCGCAAAGCCGTCCCTGTTTCTGTTGCACTTGATTACAAGATGGATTGCACGTCCTGTCCAGTGAACAGCCGCTTTGTATCCACGTAACGCGAAAAAGCCCACAAAAAGCTGCCGCTTGGCGGGGGTCGCGCAAGCGGCCCGGTAAAATGCCGAACTTCCCTGACGCCAACCATAGGAAAGCCTGTATGTCGCTCTTTTCCGCCGTCGAAATGGCTGCTCGCGACCCGATTCTGGGTCTGAACGAACAATTTGCTGCCGACGCCCGCCCGAACAAAGTCAATCTCGGTGTCGGTGTGTACTTCGACGACAACGGCAAGCTGCCGCTGCTGCAATGCGTGCAAGCCGCAGAAAAAACCATGATGGAGAAGCCTTCGGCCCGCGGTTACCTGCCCATCGATGGCATTGCCGCCTACGATGCGGCCGTCAAAGGTCTGGTGTTTGGCGCAGCGAGCGAGCCCGTCACATCCAACCGTGTCGCCACGGTACAAGCCATTGGCGGCACTGGTGGCTTGAAGATCGGGGCCGATTTCCTCAAGCGACTCAACCCGACCGCCCAGGTGCTGATCTCCGATCCCAGCTGGGAAAACCACCGCGCCCTGTTCACCAATGCGGGGTTTGTGGTGAACAGCTATGCCTACTACGACGCGGCTCAGCGCGGCGTGAATTTTGACGGCATGCTGGCCAGCCTGAATGCTGCTCCTGCGGGCACCATCGTGGTTCTGCACGCCTGCTGCCACAACCCGACCGGTTATGACATCACCGCCGCTCAATGGGACCAGGTGGTCGAGGTGGTCAAGCAGCGCCAGCTGACCCCGTTCCTCGACATGGCCTACCAGGGCTTTGGCCACGGCATCGCCGAAGATGGCGCCGTGATCGGCAAATTCGTGGCCGCCGGCCTCACCTTTTTTGTCTCCACCTCGTTCTCCAAGAGCTTCAGCCTGTACGGCGAGCGCGTGGGTGCGCTGTCGGTGCTGTGTGCCAGCCAGGAAGAAGCCAACCGGGTGCTGTCGCAACTCAAGATCGTGATCCGCACCAATTACTCCAACCCGCCTATCCATGGCGGCGCGGTGGTCGCTGCGGTGCTGAACAACCCGGAATTGCGCGGCCTGTGGGAAAAAGAACTGGGCGAGATGCGTGTGCGCATCAAGGCCATGCGGCAAAAGTTGGTGGATGGCCTCAAGGCGGCCGGCGTGCAACAAGACATGGGCTTCATCACCAGCCAGATCGGCATGTTCAGCTATTCGGGTCTGTCCAAGGACCAGATGGTGCGTCTGCGTGACGAATTTGGCGTTTACGGCACCGACACCGGGCGCATGTGCGTGGCCGCTCTCAACAGCAAAAACATCGACTACGTCTGTAAAGCGATCGCCCAAGTAGCCTGAGGTCACCCGGCCCGGTTTTCGTGCACGAGGCCGCCAGCGGCGCCTCGTGTAGACGGGCCGGTGTTCGAAAACCGGCGGCAGTCTGGCGCAGCCGCCCGCTTTTATGAGCGCCTTGCCCTGTGCGCCCAGGGCGGATAGGCATCGCCAGATGCGCAACAGAGCCATCCCGCACGCCCACGTGCCGCCGCCTTCAAGCGATCGAGCCCGGTAAAAAGCCGTCCAATCGGGCGCTAAATCCCCGCACAAAACACCTGAGATTCCCGGAGAATTAGGGGCTTCTACCGGCACAGCTTGCACGGCAAGCTGTTATATTGCACTGCAACATAACTGAATTGACTGCTCATGCTCTACCAGATTTACGAAACCCAACGCTCCATCATGGAGCCGTTCTCGGACCTGGCTGAAATCGCGGCCAAGCTGTACAGCAACCCGCTCTCGCCGCTGGGCCAACTACCGATGGCACAGCGCATTTCGGCTGGCTACGACCTGATGCACCGTTTGGGTAAAGACTATGTCAAACCCGAATTTGGCATCCGCACGGTCGACGTCAAAGGGGTGGACGTGGCGATCCATGAGCGGGTCGAAATCGACAAGCCTTTTTGCGAATTGCGCCGGTTCAAGCGTTTTTCTGACGACACCAACACGCTGTCCAGCCTCAAGGGCCAGCCCGTCGTCCTGATCGTGGCGCCCCTCTCCGGGCACTACTCGACGCTGTTGCGCGACACGGTGCGCACCATGTTGAGCGACCACAAGGTCTACATCACCGATTGGAAAAATGCCCGCCTGGTGCCGCTCTCGGAAGGCGCATTCCACCTGGACGACTATGTCAACTACGTGCAGGAATTCATCCGTTACCTGCAAAAAGGCTACGGCAACTGCCACGTGCTGAGCGTCTGCCAGCCCACCGTGCCGGTGCTGGCCGCCATCTCGCTGATGGCCAGCCGGGGCGAGACCACCCCCCTCACCATGACCATGATGGGAGGCCCGATCGACGCCCGCAAATCGCCCACCGCCGTGAACGATCTGGCGGTTGAACGCAGCCACAGCTGGTTCGAAAACAACGTCATCTACCGGGTGCCAGACAGTTTTCCTGGCGCTGGACGCCGCGTCTATCCCGGCTTTCTGCAGCACTCGGGTTTCATTGCCATGAACCCCGATCGGCACGCCGACAGCCACTACGACTACTTTCAGAACCTGATCAAGGGCGACGACTCCGGTGCCGAAAGCCACCGCAAGTTTTACGACGAGTACAACGCGGTACTCGACATGGACGCCGATTACTACCTGGACACGATCAAGACGGTGTTCCAAGAATTCAATCTGGTGCACGGCACCTGGGATGTGAAGAACGAAAAGGGCAAGATCGAACGCGTTTGCCCGGCCGACATCAGCACCACCGCCATGCTCACGGTAGAGGGTGAATTCGATGACATCTCGGGCGCCGGTCAGTCCAAGGCCGCTCACAACCTGTGCAAGAACATTGGCGCGGACAAACTCGAACACCTCGAAGTGAAAGGTGCCGGACACTACGGCATTTTCAGCGGTCGCCGCTGGCGCGAGGTGGTGTATCCAGTGCTGAAGACCTTCATCCGCAAATACCAGCCCAAGGTCGCCAAGGCCGTGGTGAACACCGCACCGACCGCAGCGGTGCAAGCACCTACCACCGCGACGCAGGCGGGCGCGGCATCTCAGCCCACCCAGGCCAAAACCACGACCAAACCCGTGGCCAAGACCGCGTCCAGGGCCAGCGCCAAGGCATCGGTGGTGTCTAAGGCGCCAACCGTGAGCACGACGACTACCGCGAAAAAGACCAGCGCCAAGACCGCAAAGGCTGCGCCCGCCCCAGCCGCAGCGCGAACGGAACAGGCTCCGGCTGCCCCTCGTGCGGTCAAGAGCGCCGCCAAGACCAAACCCACGCCGACGTCCAAGGCTTGAAGCCTGCGCGACCGCTGGCGGCTCAGGCACCCGGTCTATCATCGGGCATGACTCCGCTGGCCCGCCAGATCGATGACGCGCTGCCACAGACGCAGTGCACCCGTTGTGGTTACCCCGACTGCGCCAGTTACGCGCAGGCGGTGGCGGCGGACGAAGCGGGCATCAACCAGTGTCCGCCTGGAGGCGCCGAAGGCATTTCGCGCCTGGCGGCCATCACCGGCAAATCCGTCATCCCCTTGAATCCGGTCAACGGCCAAGAAGGCCCGTTGACCGTGGCCGTGATCGACGAAAACTGGTGCATAGGCTGCACCCTGTGCATCGCCGCGTGCCCGACCGACGCCATCGTTGGCAGCAACAAACGCATGCACACCGTGGTGGAAACCTATTGCACCGGATGTGAGCTCTGCTTGCCGGCGTGCCCGGTGGATTGCATCCAGCTGGAGCCGGTGGGTCAAGGCACGGGCTGGCAAGCCTGGTCACAGCCCCTGGCGCTGCAGGCCCAAACGCGCTACCGCGCGCGCACCGAGCGCTTGGCCCGCGAACATCTGGCAAACGACAAGCGCCTGGAAGACAAGGCCCGTCTCAAATTGGCCGATCTCGCCAGCCACTCCCAATTGACCGACGGCGCTGCGCTGGACAAGAAGCGCGCCGTGATCGAAGCTGCGCTGGCGCGTGCCCGGTCCAAGCGCGCACAAGAACAGTCCTGATTTCGCTGCCGCCCTCGCTTCGCCCGACGCACGGACGGGCGCTCAGGCGGTCTATTTGGTGATCACGGACTTGTAGACGCCGCAGCCGATATAGAACTTGTCCACCTTCACCACATACGACATCTTGGCCTGGATCGCCCCGGTGAGCGGATTGGCGATGTCGTACTCCACCCAGCCCGGTTCGACCTCTGCCTGCGCAACGATGGCGTCGTGCAAGGCTTGGCCGTCCACACCCGCGATGTCTTGCACCCGCGTACCCACTTTTTCGGGCTTGCCACCAAAGGCGCAATAGACGCCGCTGCGGTCCAGGGCGAACACGTACATGTCGCGGTCGTAAAAACCTTTCTCAGGATCGGTCAGGTCGCGCACAAACGACGCTGGGCCGAATTGTTCCCGGTGTTGCAGCGCACGCTCCACCAGCTCCATGGCCTCTTCGGCCGTGCCCTGCTGCAAAACGAAAGACGACACCGCCTTGGACAGATTGGCGGCCCGGCTCTCCAGCTGGTTGGCCTGGATCACCGCCCGCTCCACCATGTGAGCGTTGCGCTGTGTGATCTCATCGAGTTGGCTCACCGCCGTTGAAATCTGGCTCAGGCCGGCGCTTTGTTCGGCACTGGCCAAGGAAATCAGCGACATGTTGTCGGCCACCCCGCGCACGCCGGTGACGATTTGTGTGATGTTGCTGCCGACCGCGCGGATCTTGGTGACGCTGGCCTCCACCTGTTCGGTCGAGGCTTCGATCAGTTGGCGAATTTCCCGTGCTGATGCGGCGGAGCGCTGGGCAAGCGAACGCACTTCACTGGCCACAACCGCAAAACCGCGGCCCTGCTCGCCCGCTCGGGCCGCTTCCACCGCCGCGTTCAAGGCCAGGATATTGGTCTGGAAAGCCAGGCTGTCGATGACGCCAATGATTTCGTTCATCTGTTGCGCGCTTTTCTGGATCACCTCCACCGATGTCACGGCATGCCCCATGTTCCTCGCACCGGCCTCGGCCACGTCGCGCACACCAGCGGCCTGGGTGTCCGAATCGCCCGCCGTGCCTGCGTTCTGCCGCACGGTCTGCGACAACTGCTGCACGCTGGCGGCGGTTTCCCTCAGGTTGCTGGCCTGCATGTCGGTCCGGTCCGCCAGATCGCGGTTGCCCAAGGCCAGGCTTTTGCCCGCATGCGCCACCAAAGCCGAGTTGCTGCGCACCTCGGCCACCATGGCAGAAAGACTGGCTGTCATGCGTTCTTGCAAGGTCGCCAACTCCGCCACCTCGTCTGAGCCCCGTATGGTGGGGTGCGCGCGCAAATTGCCCGCGGCCGTCATGCGCATCACCGAAAGCACTTTGCGCAGATCGATGATGAAGCTCTTGTAGAACGCCCACATGAAGTAGAGCAGCAAGCTCAAACTCAGCACGGTAATGCCCAGCGCCATCCAGCGCAGGCGCTCGATGTATTGAATCCGTTGGTCAATCAGCTGGCCCATGCGTGCGTGCACGTTGGCGTTGTACGCGTGGATGGTGGTCAGCGCTTCGGTGCCCACGCCAAAAAATGCCTGCGCGCTCATGCTCTTGGGGTTATCGAATGCACCCAGGGCACGCTGCACGAAATCGCGGCTGGCCGCCAGGGCCTGCTCTTCCTGCAGGTCGACTTGTCCGAATGCCTTGGAAAAGCCCAGAGCATAGGCCACGTCATCGGTCTTGACCGCCAGGGCCTCGATTTGCTGGCGCACGCGGCCCACCGTTTCTGGCAACGGCTCGGGCAAACTGAGTTGACCCGCTCCGACACCGCGCACGTTCGCGATTTGCTCCATCCAGTCGAGTGTTCGCGAAACCGCCATGTCAACCAAAAAATAGGTGGCAGGATCGGGATCAAACAGGAGGTGGGAGCGCTCGCCCAAGCGGTAGACGAAATGCCGCAAATCGCTGACCAGGCGGGAATGGAGCGCAAAGCCTTCGGTGGCGCTCAGCTTCTCGGTCTCACCGAGCTGGCTCAAACGCGCCTGCAGGCCCCGCCACTCCTGGTTCAAATCCGGGTCACGCCGCTCGGCAAGCAATCTCGTGGTGCTCGCGATCGACTGGCTGAGCTCGTCTCGCGAGCGGTTCAACGCGGGGCGCACCGCATCGGCTCCCGACAGCAGCATATTGGTTTGCCCTCGGTGCACTTGCACATGCTTGACCACCTGCGTCAGCTGCCCGATGAGCTCGATACCGCCAGCCTCGCTGCGGGCGGTCGCGATTTCGCTGCCCAGCCGCTGCTGCAGCACGGCGCACACGACGACCAAGGGCACCAGAATGAAGAATGCCATCAGCCCCAGCTTGGTCGGCAGACGCAGGCGGCGCATGAGCAGCATGCCCGGCGACAATAAATTCAAACGGGCCATACCGTGAGGCTCCTGGAATAGGGGATATTGGGGATATATCGGTCGGCCTGCTGGGAGATTGAATGTGAATATCGAGACATTCAGTGCAAGGCCAGCACGCCCGCTCGCTGGGGCTCAAAGTGCCGAAAAAGCACCGTTGACAAGGCGCGCAGACCCTCGTCGTTCAGGTTCTGCCCGTGCACCAGTTGCTGCAAGGCGTAGCGGCGGTCGCACAACATCAGGGTGCGGCTGATGCACATGCCGTGAGCGGCCATGCGCAGTCCAAAGTTTTCCAGCAAGTCCTCGGGCCAGGCGATGGCCAGTTGCCGTTCGCGCCAGCTGGGTTTGCGTTGCGCCCAACGCACATCCTCCTCGGACATCAAGGCATGGGCTTCCAGGGCCTGTTGCCTGGTCGTTGGGGGCTTGGTGACGGGGTTCATCGCGCACTCCTGCTGTGGGCTTGGGGCTGGTCAACGCAGGCCATGATTGGCCAGTGCAGACAGCTTACGGGCTTACAGCAGCAGGCAAATGCGCAAACAGCGCGAGAAAAGCGGCGTTGCTCGGTGCATCAGAGGTCGTGCGGCAGGGACTGCACGCACTGTGATCCCAAGAGCAAACGGGGTCTAACTGGGCTGCAGCGCCAGACGGCCGAACGCGCTCACCACTTCGGGCGGCGCCTGCACCAGTTCGAGCAACACCCCTTCGCCGGCGATGGGGAATTCTTCGTTGGCCTTGGGATGCAGGAAGGTGATGTCAAACCCCGCCGCCCCCTTGCGAATGCCGCCCGGGGCGAAGCGCACGCCTTGCGCCGTGAGCCATTCGACGGCCTTGGGCAAATCGTCGATCCACAAGCCGATGTGGTTCAGCGGCGTGGTGTGCACCGCGGGCTTTTTGTCCATGTCCAGCGGCTGCATCAGATCGACTTCGACCTTGAAAGGGCCGCTGCCGATCGCACAAATGTCTTCGTCCACGTTCTCGCGCTCGCTGCGGAACGTACCGGTGACCTCCAGGCCCAGCATCTCCACCCAGAGCTTTTGCAAGCGCTGCTTGTCGGGCCCGCCAATGGCCACCTGCTGGATACCCAGCACCTTGAAGGGGCGATCGCTGCCACTCATGCGCACGCGGTCTCAAGGGTACTGGTGTTGGACGGCGTGGCGCTCACCGCCCGCGCCCGCAAACCCAGCTTGTTCAACAAGTTCAAGTCGGCGTCGGCGTCGGGGTTGCCGGTCACCAGCAGCTTGTCGCCGTAAAAAATCGAATTGGCACCGGCCAGAAAACACAAGGCCTGCACCGCCTCACCGAGTTGCTGGCGTCCCGCCGAGAGACGCACCCGCGCTTTCGGCATGGTGATGCGGGCGACAGCGATGACGCGCACAAAGTCCAGCGGATCGATGGGGGGCGCGTCGGCCAGCGGCGTGCCGGGCACGCGCACCAGGCTGTTGATCGGCACCGATTCGGGATACGGATTCAAGTTGGCCAGTTGGGCAATCAGACCCGCACGGTCCACCGGCGACTCGCCCATGCCTACGATGCCGCCGCAGCACACGCTGATGCCGGCCTGGCGCACGCTTTTCAGCGTATCGAGCCGGTCCTGGTAGGTACGGGTGTCGACCACCTGGCCGTAGTACTCAGAAGAGGTGTCCAGGTTGTGGTTGTAGTAGTCCAGCCCGGCCGCCTTGAGCTGTTCGGCGTGGTGCGGCTCCAGCATGCCCAGCGTGGCGCAGGTCTGCAGACCCAGACCTTTCACCGCTTCGATCAGCTTGGCCACCTTGACCACATCGCGGTCTTTGGGCGCGCGCCAGGCGGCCCCCATGCAAAAGCGCGTGGCCCCGGCGTCTTTGGCGGCCTGGGCGGCGTGCACCACCTCGTCCACTTCCATCAGCTTTTGCGCCGTCACGCCGGTGTCGTACTGCGCCGCCTGCGGGCAATAGCCGCAGTTCTCCGGACAGCCCCCGGTTTTCACCGACAGCAACGTGGCCAGTTCGATATCGCCTTCGGGAAAGTGTTCGCGGTGCACGGTCTGGGCACGGTGCAGCAAATCCATGAAGGGCAGATCCAGCAAGGCCTGCACCTCGGCAACAGCCCATGCACCGTCTGCTTCGGGCACCGCGGGCCGCCGTACCGCGATGGTTTGGGACGCGTGTGTAGAAGTGGGGGACATGGCAACAGAACTCATACAAACTCCAGAATGATTTGGTCCACGCTCAGAGACGCGCCCTTGACCGCAGCGACCGATTTGACCACACCGTCGTG
>NZ_JBFJMY010000046.1:0-16795 GCF_041633695.1 Hydrogenophaga sp. | reverse complement strand
GGCATGCAGGCCTTTGACACTTTCCGTGTCGTGCCACCCGGCTTCGGCATCGTGCACCAGGTGAACCTGGAATACCTGGCGCGCGGCGTGCACAAGAAGGGCGATCTGTACTACCCCGACACCTTGGTGGGTACCGACAGCCACACCTCCATGATCAACGGCATTGGCGTGGTGGGTTGGGGTGTGGGCGGCATCGAGGCCGAAGCCGCCATGCTGGGCCAGCCGGTGTACTTCCTCACCCCCGACGTGGTGGGGTTCGAGATGAGCGGGCGGCTGCGCGAAGGCGTGACCGCCACCGACCTGGTGCTGACCGTGACCGAGCTGCTGCGCCAGCACAAGGTGGTGGGCAAGTTCGTGGAGTTTTTTGGCGCAGGCACGGCCTCGCTCACGCTGCCCGACCGCGCCACCATCGCCAACATGGCGCCCGAATACGGCGCCACCATGGGCTTTTTCCCGGTGGACGACAAGACACTGGATTACTTCCGGGGCACGGGGCGCAAAAAGAGCGAGATCGAGGCGTTCGAGGCTTACTTCCGGGCGCAAGGCCTGTTCGGCGTGCCCGGCGCGGGCGAGATCGATTATTCGCAAGTGGTGACCCTGGACCTGGGTTCGGTCACGCCCAGCCTGGCCGGCCCCAAGCGCCCGCAAGACCGCATCGAGCTGGGCCAGGTGGCTTCGCAGTTTGTGTCGCTGTTCAGCAAGTCCAACGCCGAAAACGGCTTCAACCAGCCGACCGAGCGCCTGGCCCAGCGCGTCACCGTGGGCAGCGCCGGGCAGGTGGCCGATCCCAAGACCGTTGAAGCGCCACCCGGCGCGGCGCGCGACCTGGCCGAAATGGTGGGCAACCGGCCCGCGCTGGCGGCCAAGTCGTCTTCCAGTCTCACCAAGGCCGCAAAAGGCAGGCCCGCACTCACCGTGGGCAATGGCGACGTGCTGATCGCCGCCATCACCAGCTGCACCAACACCTCCAACCCCAGCGTGCTGCTGGCCGCTGGCCTGCTGGCCAAGAAAGCGGTGGAGGCGGGGCTGAAGGTGCAGCCGCACATCAAGACCTCGCTGGCGCCGGGCTCGCGCATCGTCACCGAATACCTCACACAAGCCGGCTTGATGCCCTACCTGGAAAAGCTGGGCTTTGCGCTGGCCGGCTACGGCTGCACCACCTGCATCGGCAACGCGGGCGATCTCACGCCGGAGCTGAACGAGGCGATCAAGAAAAACGATTTGATCTGTGCCGCGGTGCTTTCGGGCAACCGCAACTTTGAAGCGCGCATCCACCCCAACCTCAAGGCCAACTTCCTGGCCAGCCCGCCACTGGTGGTGGCCTACGCCATTGCTGGCAACATGACCAAGGACTTGATGACCGAGCCCCTGGGCAAAGGCAAGGGCGGGCGCGACGTGTACCTGGGCGACATCTGGCCGACCAGCGACGAGATCCACCGCTTCATGAAAACCGCCATGAACGGCAAGGCTTATCGCGAGAATTACGAACGCGTGAAAAGCGAGCCCGGCAAGCTGTGGGAACGCATCAAAGGCGTGAGCGGCGCGGCCTACACCTGGCCCGACAGTTCCTACATCGCCGAGCCACCGTTCTTTGACGGTTTTGAACTGGCCCAGGCCAGCGCCACGCAGGCGCCGGGCGTGAAGGGCGCGCGCATCATGGCGCTGTTCGGTGGCTCCATCACCACCGACCACATCTCGCCCGCCGGTTCTATTCAAGAACAATCGCCTGCTGGCCAGTGGTTGCGCGGGCGCGGCGTGAAGAAGGCCGACTTCAACAGCTACGGTGCGCGGCGCGGCCACCACGACGTGATGATGCGCGGCACTTTCGCCAACGTGCGGGTGAAAAACCTGATGTTGCCGCCCGATGCCAACGGCTCGCGCGAAGAGGGCGGCTGGACTGTGCAGCAGATGGATGGCCCGAACAAGGGCGACAAGCAGTACATCTTCGACGCCGCCATGCAGTACCAGGCTGCGGGCGTGCCCACGGTGGTGTTCGCGGGTGAGGAATACGGCACCGGCTCCAGCCGCGACTGGGCCGCCAAGGGCACGCAGTTGCTGGGCATACAGGCGGTGATCGCGCGCAGCTACGAGCGCATCCACCGCTCCAACCTGGTCGGCATGGGTGTGTTGCCGCTGCAGTTCAAGGCCGGGGATTCCTGGGAGAGCCTGGGGCTGACCGGCGACGAAACCATCGACGTGATTCCCGACCCGGCGCTCACGCCCCAAAGCGATGCGCGCCTGGTGATCACCCGGGCCAATGGCCAGCGCAAGGAGGTGACCGTCACCTTGCGCATCGACACGCCGGTGGAAGTGAACTATTACCGCGAAGGCGGAATCCTTCCCTACGTGCTCCGGCAATTGTTGAGCGCTTGAGTCCGGAGCCGTTAACCGGCATGATGTTTTGCATCCACCCTGCCTGGAGGTGCTATGCGCAAGCCCGCCCTGTACAGCCGTTCACCCCGTGGCCCTGCCATGGGGGCGGGTGCGGCAGCGGTCGACCTGCCCGAACCCGCGCCGGTCGCGCCACCTAGGCGCTGGCGCACGGCGCTGAGCCGGGCCTGGGGCTCGCCCCGGGTGCTCTGGTCGTTCATGCTGATGCTGGCTTTGGCGCTGGGCGTCAGCACCTGGCGGCAACAACAAGCGGGCATGCGGGCGCCGACGCAGAAAGACATCGACGCGGCGGTGCGCCACACCTTGGCGACACACAAACTGCCATCGGCGACGGCGCGGGCCGCCGCCAAAATCCAGCCCTCGGTGGTGCTGGTGCGGGCTTTTGCCCAGAACAAAAATGGCGAGGAACAAGAGCAGGGCGTGGGCACCGGCGTGGTGATCGTGGACAAGGGCGTGATCCTGACCAACCTGCACGTGGTGCAGAGCGCGCAGACCGTGAAGCTGGTGTTTGCCGACGGTTCCGAATCCGGCGCCAGCGTGGTGGGCGTGCAGCCGCAGCACGATCTGGCGGTGTTGCAAGCCCACACCGTGCCCGATGACCTGCAGGCCGCCACCCTGCGTTCCACCCACGATCTGATGCCGGGCGACGGTGTGGTGGCGGTGGGCTTTCCATTTGGCATCGGACCGTCTGTTTCTGCCGGGGTGATTTCCGGCCTGGGCCGCAATTTCAAATCGCCCGAAGGTACGCAGGAACTGGGCAATCTGATCCAGTTCGACGCCGCCGCCAATCCCGGCAATTCGGGTGGTCCGCTGGTCACCCTGGATGGCGAGGTGGTGGGCATCGTGACCGGCATCCTGAACCCGACCAGCCACCGCACCTTTGTCGGCATTGGTTTTGCTGTGCCGATCGAGAGCGCGGCGGCGGGGGCGGGCTTGCCGCCGTTCTGAATGCCCCCGCGCCAGCTTTGCCGTCACCCCCCAGGGGGCGGTCCGGCGGAGCCGGTTCCGCGGTGCCCTGGGTTTGGGGCACTTTGCGCCGTGGATGTTTTTTAGGAGAACGACTTGAACGAACACACCAGCAACAACGACACCGCCGAGCTGATGGAAAAAATCCTCTACGAAGTCAAACGCGTGGTGGTGGGGCAGGACCGCTTTCTGGAGCGGGTGATGGTGGCCATGCTGGCGCAAGGGCATTTGCTGGTGGAGGGGGTGCCGGGTCTGGCCAAGACCCTCACCGTCAAGACCTTGGCCAATGTTGTGCAGGGCCGGTTCAAGCGCATACAGTTCACGCCCGATCTGGTGCCCGCCGATCTGGTGGGCACGCGCATCTACAACCAGAAGACCGGCGAGTTCAGCACCTCGCTGGGGCCGGTGTTCGCCAACCTCTTGCTGGCCGACGAAATCAACCGCGCACCGGCCAAGGTGCAGAGCGCTTTGCTGGAGGTGATGCAGGAGCGCCAGGTGACGATCGCCGGTGAGACCCATCTGGTGCCCAGCCCCTTCCTGGTGATGGCGACGCAGAACCCGATCGAGACCGAGGGCACGTACCCACTGCCCGAAGCGCAGGTGGACCGCTTCATGATGAAGGTGCTGGTGGACTACCCGAGCGACGAAGAAGAGTTCGTGATCGTCGAGCGCGTCACCGGCCCGCCGGTGCAGGTGCAGACGGTGGCCACCACCGAACAGCTGGGCGCTTTGCAGGCGCAGTGCCGCGCCGTGTACGTGGACCCTTCGCTGGTGCAGTACGCGGTCAAGCTGGTGTCGGCCACGCGCACGCCCGAGAAGCACGGCCTGAAAGACAGCGCGCGTTTCATCACGTTCGGCGCCAGCCCGCGCGCCACCATCGGTCTGGTCGAAGGTGCGCGTGCACTGGCCCTGCTGCGGGGCCGCAGCTACGCCTTGCCCGAAGACATGAGCGATCTGGTGCACGACGTGCTGCGCCACCGCATCGTGCTGTCGTACGAAGGCTTGTCGGAAGGTCTGGACAGCGACGCCTTGATCGACCGCATCCAGAAGGCGGTGCCGGTGCCGGCCAAGCCGCTGGAGCACGAGCGGCGCGCCGCCTAGGAGTCGCCATGTTCGGCCTGTTCAAGTCGTCCCGCAGCGCAACCGCAGCAGCGCCCGAGGCGCCGTTGGTGGACAAGACGGGTGCGGACGCCTTGTTGCAGGAGTTGGAGTGGACCGTGATCCGCCGCATCGATGGCTTGCTGCAGGGCGACTACCGCACGCTCATGCGCGGCTCTGGCCTGGATCTGGCCGACCTGCGCGAATACCAGCACCACGACGATGTGCGCCACATCGACTGGAACGTCACCGCCCGTCTGCAGCAACCGCATGTGCGGGTGTTCACCGAAGACCGTGAAATGAGCGCCTGGTTCCTGCTCGATCTCAGTCCCTCGGTGGACTTCGGTTCCGGCGCCCAGCGCAAGAGCCAGGTGTTGGCGCGTTTCGTGGCGGTGCTGGCCCGGCTCATGGGGCGGCACGGCAACCGCGTGGGCGCGGTGCTGTACGGTGCCCAGGGGCAGGCCCGGGTCAACACCGTCTTGCCCGCGCGCGCCGGCCGCATCCAGGTGCTGCGCTTGATGGACCAGATCATGAAGGCCCAGGCGCTGCGCCCCAGCGCGAAAAAGGCGAAGCCCGCCAACGACGGTGCGCCCACACGTTTGTCCGACTTGCTGCTGGCGGCCTCCCATGCGCTGCGCCAGCGGGGCACGGTGTTTGTGGTGTCCGACTTTGTGAGCGAGCCGGGTTGGGAAAAACCGCTGGGCGAACTGGCCCGGCGCCACGATGTGGTGGCGGTGCGCTTGCTCGATCCATTGGAGATGGGCTTGCCCGATATCGGCCTGCTCACGTTGCGCGACGCCGAGACCGGTGAACAGCTGCTGGTGGACACGCACGACCCCGGCTTTCGGCAGCGCTTTGCCCGCATCGCCGCGCAGCGCGAAACCGCATTGCGCGAAAGCCTGTCGCGCGCCGGTGTGGACACGCTGGAGCTGTCCACCGACGACGATCTGGCCGAGGCGGTGCTGCGTTTTGCCGGTTTGCGGCGGCAACGGCAGCAGCGGGCCAGCGGTGCCCGGCCACGCCGCCAGCCGGTGCCGACCCCAGCCACACCCAGGGGTTCGCCGCTTTCCGCAGGGAGTCGACCATGAACACACCCATCACTTTCATCTGGCCCTCGTTTCTGTGGCTGCTGCTGGTGCTGCCGCTGCTGGTCTTGCTCTACTTCTGGTTGATGGCACGGCGCCGCCGCGTGGCGCTGAACTTTGCAAGCCTGTCCATCGTGCGCGAAGCCATGGGGCGGGGGCCGGGCTGGCGCCGCCATGTGCCGCCCCTGTTGCTGTTGTTGGCGATCGCCGCCTTGTTGCTGGCGGCGGCCCGGCCCATGGCCAGCATCACCTTGCCGGCGGCGCAGCAGACCATCATCCTGGCCATGGATGTGTCGGGCAGCATGCGCGCCACCGACGTGGAGCCGAACCGCTTGGTCGCGTCGCAAAACGCGGCCAAGGCTTTTCTGGCCGAATTGCCGCGCCATGTGCGCGTGGGCATTGTGGCGTTTGCGGGCACGGCGCAAGTGGTGCAACCCATCACCCTGAGCCGCGAAGACCTGGTGCGCGCCATCGACAAGTTCCAGCTGCAGCGCGCCACCGCCATCGGTAGTGCCATCGTGGTGGCGCTGGCCGAACTGTTTCCGGGGCAAGACATCAGCTTGGCCAGCGCGGGTGGTGGCCGCGATCCGTTCCGGGCCCAGGGCCGCTCGCTGGACCAGGTCGAAAAGGAAAAGCCAGCCTTTGTGCCCGTGGCCCCGGGCTCCTACACGTCGGCCGCCATCATCTTGCTCACCGACGGGCAGCGCACCACCGGGGTGGAAACGGAAGACGCCGCCAAGATGGCCGCCGAGCGTGGCGTGCGCGTGTACACGGTGGGCGTGGGCACGGTCGACGGCGAGGTGATCGGCTTCGAGGGCTGGTCCATGCGGGTGCGGCTCGACGAAGACACCTTGAAGGACGTGGCGCGCACGACACAGGCCGAGTACTTTTTCGCGGGCACCGCCGAGAATCTGAAAAAGGTTTACGAAACGCTGAGCACGCGTTTGACGGTGGAGAAAAAGGAAACCGAGGTCTCTGGTTTGCTGGCCTTGGTGGCGGCTTTTCTGGTGTTGTTGGCCTCGGGGCTTTCCCTGGTGTGGTTCCACCGCGTCCTGTGAAACGGGCCAAAAGCCCCGAATAGGCGCTATTTGCACGATAGAGGCCCTGTTTTAGGTCCAACGCCGACCGGAGCTGTACGGCACAATCACGGCTCATGGATAACAAAATAGTGGTAGCGGGTGGGGGGATTGGTGGGCTGGCCTGTGCCTTGGCCTTGGCGCGCGCGGGTGTCTCGGTGGACGTGATCGAGCAGGCACCGGCATTTGGCGAGGTGGGCGCTGGTCTGCAACTGGGCCCCAACGCGATGCGCGTGCTGTCCGATTGGGGCTTGCACGACGAGCTGCACACCTTTGCCGTGTTTCCCGAATACCTTTCGGTGCGCGACGCACACAGTGCGTACGAACTGGGCCGTCTGCGCATGGGTGCGATGAGCCGTGCGCGTTATGGCAGCCCTTATGCGACCGTGCACCGCGCCGATTTGCACAAGCTCTTGCTGCACAAAGTGCAAAGCCAGCCGGGGGTGCAACTGGCGTTGAATGCGCGGGTCGGCAGTTATTCGGAAAGCGCCCATTCGGTGCACGTGAGCACCGAGAGCGGTGCCGTTTTCGAAGGCGGTGCCTTGCTCGGCTGCGATGGCTTGTGGAGCCGTGTGCGCGCACAAATGCTGGGTGCCCAGCCGGCGCGTGCCAGTGGCCACTTGGCCTATCGCGGCATGGTCCGTATCAGCGATTTGCCGGATCATTTGCGCCAGTCCCGGGTGACCGTCTGGCTGGGGCCGCATTTGCACGTGGTGCACTACCCGGTGCGCCGGGGCGAGTGGCTCAACGTGGTGGCCGTCGTGACCGGGGTGCTCGGTCAGGGACATGGCGGCGAGGTGGGCGCGGACCCGCAGAGCTGGAGCCACGAAGCCCATGCGGCCGATCTGTTGCGGGCCTTGGGCCCTGCCAGCCGCGAGCTGCTGGAGGTGATCGCAACCGTGCCGCAATGGAAGCTGTGGGCGCTCAACGACCGCAAACCCATGTGTGGACCGCACGAACACGCCATGGGCCGCGTGGCGCTGCTGGGCGATGCAGCCCACCCCTTGCGGCCCTACCTGGCGCAAGGCGCCGCCATGGCGCTGGAAGACGCCTGGACCTTGGGCGAGCTGATGCAGGCGGCGCGCGAGAACCCCAACCGCATGGACTGGCCCGAGCTGTTGCTGCGCTTTGCGCAATGCCGCTGGCAGCGCAATGCCCGCGTGCAGCGCCGGTCTGAAAGCAACGGCACCATTTTTCATGCCGCCGGCCCGCTGCGCTGGGCGCGCGACCTGGCCATGGCCGCACTGGGCGAAAATGTGCTGGACAAGCCCTGGCTGTACAACGGACCACCGAGTCCGCCGTACGTCTGAATCCGTTCACCTTTCACCCTTCATCAAGGATGTACATGCCCCATCGCAACACCCCCCTGGCCCAGCCCACCCCCCGCCACACCCTGACCGCCGCCGCCGCGCTGGCCGCGTCGCTGATCGTGCCCACGGCGCGCGCGCAGGCCGCCTGGCCCAACCGGCCCTTGAAGATCGTGGTGGGCTTCCCCGGTGGTTCGTCGCCCGACCTCATGGCCCGCGCGCTGGCAGAGCCCTTGTCGCAAGCGCTGGGCCAGCCGGTGGTGGTGGACAACCGCCCTGGCGCAGGCGGCAATATCGCGGCCGATCTGGTGGCGCGCGCCAGCGACGACCACACCATTGGCCTGATGATCAACGGCAACATGACGATCGCCAAGATCCTCAACCCGGCCACGCCATACGACCCGCTGACCGATTTGACGCCGGTGTCGCTGCTGGCCGTGGCCCCGTTGGTGCTGACGGTTCCCAACAGCGTGACCGCCAGTGGCGCCGAATTTCTGGCGCTGGCCAAGCAGTCGGGCGACAAATGGAACTACGGTTCACCCGGCATCGGAACCGTGGCCCACATCGGCATGGAGCTGTTCAAGAGCCGGGCCGGCCTGGCGCCGGTGCACGTGCCTTACCAGGGCAATCCCCAAGTCATCGCGGCGATGCTGAGCGGTCAGGTCCAGATGGCCTTGTTGCCACCCGGTCTGGCCATGGCCCAGGTGCGCGGTGGCAAGCTGCGCGCCATTGGCGTCACATCGGCCGCGCGCAGCAGCGTGGTGCCCGAAGTGCCCAGCTTGTCGGAATCCGGTGTGCGCGATCTGCAGCTGGAAATCTGGAACGCGGTGGCGGCCCCGAACAGCTTGCCCAAGGCGCACGTGAACCGCCTGGCCACGCTGCTGACCGAAATCGTGCGCCGGCCAGAGATGCGCCAGACCATTTTTGCCATGGGCTGGCAGGTGGCCGGTACCTCGCCCCAGGGCTTGGCCAACCGGGTCAAGATGGACACGGCCGTCATGGCCGATGTGATCGAGCGCAACCAGATCCGGCCCAACTGAGGGCGCGGGTAGCGCCCGGATGACTGCTTACGCGACCGGCGCGCTGGCCACCAGTGCGCCGGCGCCGGTCTTGATCGGCATGATGTGCACCAGCGACAGGTCCAGGCTCAGGCACAGCATTTGGCCGGGCGCCAGGGGCAGGGTCTGCGGGCCGGTGAGCATCATCTGAAATACGCTGCCACCGGCGGCGTCACAGTGCATGCGCAGCAGCGACACATCGCCCAGGTGGCGCAGCGCCAGCACGCTCACTGGCAGCAGCAAGGTTTCGGATTCAAGCTCGGGGAAGTCCGAGTTCAGTTCCGCCGCGCTCAGCGTCAGGCCTTCGCCCGGAATGGCCCAGGACGCCGACTGCCCTGCGGCGATGCGGCCCTTGTCGCGCACCTGCAGCCGAATGGCAGAAGGACCGTTGCCCCAGCGCAGCCAGCCCCAGCCGTCCCGCGCCGCGTGGCTGCCTTCCCAGGTGCCGTCAAACCGGTTCGCCACGCCCACCATATCGGCTACGCGGGGGTTGCGTGGTGCGCGGTGGATGTCGTCGGGTCGGCCTTGCTGCAACACCTCGCCATCGGCCATCACCACCAGCTCGTCGGCCAGCATGCGCGCCTCTTGCAGGTCGTGCGTCACCAGCACCATGGGCACGGCGATGTCTTCGCGCAAATCGGCCAGCAGGGCGTAGAGGTTTTGCCGCGTCATCTGATCGACCGCAGAGAAGGGTTCGTCCAGCAGCAGCACAGCCGGTTCGCGTACCAGCGCGCGCGCCACCGCCACCCGCTGCTGTTGCCCACCCGATAGCTGGGCCGGTCGGCGTTGCATCTCGTCGGGCGACAAACCGACGCGGGCCAGCATTTCTTGCGCGCGGCTCTTGCGTTGCTCCCCCCGCAGCGGCAAGGCCACGTTGTCCAGGGCGCTCATATGGGGCATGAGCGCGTAGTTCTGGAACACCAGGCCCACGTTGCGGGCTTGCGGTGGCATCCAGATGCGCAGTTCGGTGTCGCACCAGGTATCGCCGCCGACGCGGATCTGCGCCAGTTGCGGGCGCATCAGCCCGGCGATGCAGCGCAGCAGCGAGGTTTTGCCCGCGCCCGAGGGGCCGACGAGGGCGACCATCTGGCCCGCCTCGCAATGGAAAGAACCTGCCAGCCGCATGGGGTGCGACTGTTCGATGTTGACGCTCAGGGACAAGTTGGCTTTCTGTGGACGCTGTTCAGGGATGCGCGGGCGCGGCCATCTTGCGCGAAGCCAGCAACGAAGCGCCAATGGCCAGCAACGAAATGGCCAACAAGGACAGCGACATGAGGTGGGCGCTGCGCAGGTCAAAAGCCTGCACCTGGTCGTAAATGGCGATCGACAGCGTTTTGGTTTCCCCCGGGATGCTGCCACCCACCATGAGCACCACGCCGAACTCGCCCAGGGTGTGGGCAAACGTCATGACCAGGGCCGACAGAACACCGGGCCAGACCAGCGGCAGATCCACGCGCCAGAACCGCTCCCAGGCGCCGAGGCCGCAGACCAGCGCCGCCTCGTGCAAACTGCGCGGCACGTTTTCATAGGCCCGTTGCAGCGGTTGCAAGGCAAAGGGCAGGTTGAACACGATGGAGGCCAGCAACAGGCCGGTGAAGCTGAAGGTGAGCTGCACGCCCAGCACCTGCTGGAACCACTGCCCCACCGGCGACGCGCCGCCCATGCCGACGAGCAGGTAGTAGCCCAGCACCGTGGGCGGCAGCACCAGCGGCAGCAGCACAGCGGCTTCGATCCAGATCTTCCAGCGCGACGGCGTGCGTGCCAGCCAGCGGCCCAGCCACAGACCCAGGGGCAGCAGCAGGGCCACCGTGGCGGCGGCCAGCTGCAGCGACAAGGCGAGGGCGGTCCAGTCCATGGATGGGGTTCAGCGTCCGGGGTTGCGCGCGGTCACCGCTCTTGCGGCGCACCGTAGCCGTGGCGCTGAAAGATGGTTTGTGCGGCGGGCGTTTGCAAGAAGGCGTAGAAGGCGCGCGCGGTCTCACCCGCTTGAGGCAGCAGCACCATGCGCTGCGTGAGCGGCTGGTGCCAGGCCTGGGGAATCAGGGCGAAGCGTGATTGTTTGGCCACGGCGGGCGCCAGCGCCAGCGAATAGGCGACGATGCCGCCTTGCGTGCTGCCAGACAGTGCGAACTGCGTGGCCTGCGCGATGTTTTCGCCCAGCACCAGATGGTTTTGCAGGGCATTCCAGAGCCCGGCATGTTGCAAGGCTTCGCGTGCGCGGGCGCCGTAGGGGGCCAGCGCCGGGTTGGCGATGGCCCACTTTTTCAAGCGACCGTCGCGCAGCGCGGCGGCCAGGTCTTTCAGCTCGGCGTCGGCTTTCACGGGCGACGCGTTGGGCACGACGATGGCCAGCCGCCCCACGGCATAGACCACACCGGGGTCGGTGCTGAGGCCAGCGGCGGCCAGTTGGCGCACAAAGTCTTCGTCGGCAGAGAGGAAGAGCTGGTAGGGCGCGCCTTGCTGGATCTGGCGGAAAAAATTGCCCGAAGAGCCAAAGCTCAGACGCACCGACTGGCCGCTGCTCTGTTCGAACGCGGCGGCGATGTCCTCTGCCGCCGACTTGACGTTGGACGCGACCGCCACCAAGGTCTGCGCCGTGGCCCACGAGGGCACCAGGCAGGTCAGCAGAACGGCCAGAAAACAGCGCAGGAACTGGGACAGGCGAGAAGAACGCGGTGGTGGGATGGCCATGGCGAGGCAAAACACGGGCTGCACCAAGCGGCAACCGCTGCGCCAAAGTATAGAGCGCGTGCAGGCCGCCGCCGCCGTGGCCGCTGCGGCGTTGACGGGGGCGACCTGCACGGTACGCCCCGTGCACGTGCGGCGGCGGATTTTGGGTCCCAACACCGGTTCGGTGTGTCCCTCACCTGTGCATGGCCCAGCCCATGTCGGCCTGCTTCTGGACCCGCTCTGATCGCTCGGGAACAGCCGTTCTGGAAAGGAAATTCGGGCCTGGCAGCGGCAAGAAGCCTGACTTCTTCGCCCGAAAAACCGCCCTCAAACCGGTAGGTTAGAAATCGTAACTTTCCTATCACAAAGGTATTTTTTAAAGCTTCTAGGTCCATTGAAATGTATAAAAACCAAAAAAAATGCACGCTTAGTCGCTCATTTGGCGACAACAAAACGGGGTGGAGTCGGCCGTCACGATGCGCCGGATTCCAAAAAACAAAAGGGGATGAGATGTCTGGTTTCTTGGTGTTGTCGCCCCGATTTTTTGACGGTCACTGAGCGGGCATCACCATGGCCAACGTGTTTGCGATCCACTCGGTATGCAGTTCGATCGCCACCTTTTTGCAAAACACCTACCCGGTCAGCAGTGGCGGTCAGCCCATGCCTGCATGCACCTTTGAGGTGCTGTCGTCCAACCAGATGGCGGGCACCCAGGACGACAACAACCGCGTCAGCCTGTACCTCTATCGGGTCACGGTCAACGAACACAGCCGCCACCAGCGCCCAGGCCGCATGCCGCAGGCCAACCCGGCGCCCCTGGGGCTGGACCTGCACATCATGTTGTCGGCCTGGAGCGGTAGCGCCATGGACGAGCAGGTGGCGCTGGCCTGGACCATCCGGCAGTTGCACCTGTACCCAATCCTGGACGCGTCATCGCTTTCGCCGGAGCCTGCCTGGAGCGCCGACGAGGTGATCCAGGTGGTGCCGGCCGAACTGTCGACCGAGGACATCATGCGCATCTGGGACGCGCTGGAGCCGTCCTATCGCTTGTCCGTGTCCTACATCGCGCGCATGGTCCGGCTCGACCCGGATCTGATGAGCGAAGCGCGGCCCGTGGTGGCCACACGCTGGGACTACGGTTCCGAGGCACGCACATGAGCGCGGTCGTGCCCGAACTGGCTTTGCTCGACCGGGTCGAGCGCCGCGTGCTGGGCGCGTTCCGGTGTGTGGACGCCACCACGCGCGCCAGCTTGCATCTGCCGCTCAGGCTGGTCACACCACCTGGCACGCGCATCGCCCGCAACCGCAGCGGACTTTTTGTGATCTACGACTGGCCGCCATTGGACACACACACACAAGCCTTTGCAGAAGCACCGGCCACGCCCTTGCCTGGGTCGCAGCCACTTTTGCTTTCGGTCAGCGATCCACTGGGCCACTACCTTTCGCGCAGGGTTCGCCTGGCACTGCCACGCAACGCCGACGCTGCCATGGCCGCCGACCCGGCCTCGATCTTCGTGCCCGTGGAAGTGCCGATGTTCCCCTCGGGCACCGCCAGCGTGGGCGCCAACTGGGCCGGCTTGCGGGTGAGCCTGCGCGACACCGGCAGCGACGACGCGCTGGGCGGCGTGTTGTTGCGCGTGCTGAGCGGGGGGCAGGTATTGGCACGGGGTCTTTCCGACTGGCGCGGCGAGGCGTTGGTGCCGGTCGCGGGCATTCCCGTCACCACTTGGTCGGCCGGGCCTGGCGACGTGGTCGTGACCGAGATCGACGCCACCCTGGAAGCCTATTTCGATCCCGCGAGCGCGACGCGTGTGGCGCGTGCACAAGTGCTCGCTGGCCGATCGCCGGATGTTTTGCCGCTGGTGGATCCGGTGGCGATCGAAGACGCGCGCGCCGGCCTGCCACAGGCCAGCGTTGCGATCAGCCTGGCGGCCGGTCGGCCGCTCCATGTATCCCTCGGGATCGATGTTCCCTGAATGCTGTCTGGATGTACCCCTTTTTTCACTAGGAGATGAGCCATGCCTGAATACCTTGCGCCAGGTGTCTATGTCGAAGAAACCAGTTTCCGTGCGAAGTCCATCGAAGGCGTGGGCACCAGCACCACCGCCTTTGTGGGGCCGACCCGAAAAGGGCCTTACCGGGTGGATGTGAATTCGCCCGAGTCGCCCGAACTGCTCACCAGTTACGGCGACTTCGAGCGCATCTACGGCGGTTTTGCCGATCTGGCCTTGGGCGCGGGCGTACCGGCCACCAATTACCTGGCGCACGCGGTGCAGGCCTTCTTCAACGAAGGTGGTTCGCGCCTGTACGTGTCGCGCGTGGTGGGTGCCGCCGCTGCGGCGGCCACCGTGCAGGTGCTGGCCGGCACCGACGAGGGCGTGCATTTTCGTGCCCGCTCCCCTGGCGCGGTGGGCAATGGGCGGGTGGTTCTGCGCGAGGTGCTCATTCCCGCGTCCGAGACCGCGCTCAACAACTGTCCGAACGGCAGCCTGGTGCGCACCGCCGGTGGCATGCACGTGAAGGTGGGCGCCACCTGGGTGCCGGCCGCCGATCTGGCGGGCACCCCGGTGACGCAGGCCTCGCTGCTGGCCGACACCCCGCGTCTGCTCACCCTCTCGGGTCTGGCGGTGGACGGGGACGGCAACGCGCTGGCCTACGAAGACATGGGCGTGTCCAGTCTGCATCCGCGCTGGATCGGTTATGTGCTCGCGGCTGCGCCCTCGCGCCGCAGCGACCATCTGCAAAACCTGTACGCCATCGACATCGGTGCCGGGGTGTCGCCCGCCGAATTGCTGGCGGGGCTGTTCGCCGCAGGCGCCGCCAACAGCGCGGGCCAGATGGAGCGCACCTGGGTGCTGGCGGGTGGCCTGGACGGTGGCCAGCCCACTGCCGCCAATTACGCGCTCGCCTTGTCCGAAATCGGCTCGCTGGAAGACGTGTCCATCGTGGCGGCACCGGGCAGTTCGGCCTACAGCGTGGACAGTGCCGACAACCCGCAGGCCATTGCCAGCGTGTTGATCGCCCACGCCGAGGGCCGCCGCGCCTACCGCATCGCGGTGCTCGACGCCCAGCCCGACCAGATGCCGACCGAAGCACGCACCTACCGGGGCCTGTTCGACTCCAAATACGCCGCCATGTACTACCCCTGGGTGGTGGTGTCCAACCCGCTGGCGCGGCCCGGCCGCGAAGACATTGCCAAGGAAATCGCCTTGCCTCCGTCGGGCTTCATGGCCGGCATCTACGCCCGCAACGACACCTTTCGCGGCGTGCACAAGGCACCCGCCAACGAGGTAGTGCGGGGCGCGTTGCGCTTCGAAACCGACGTCAACTTCGCCCAGCAGGAAATGCTCAACCCCGCCGGCGTGAACTGCCTGCGCTTCTTCAGCGGACGCGGTAACCGCGTCTGGGGCGCGCGCCTGATCTCCAGCGATCCGGAGTGGAAATACGTGTCCGACCGGCGTTACTTCAACTACCTGGAAGCGTCCATCTACCGCAGCACCCAGTGGGCGGTGTTTGAACCCAACGGTGAACGCCTGTGGGCCAACGTGCGCCAGACCGTGGCCGATTTTCTCTACAACGAATGGCGCAGCGGCGCCTTGCTGGGCAGCTCGGTCGAAGAAGCCTTCTTTGTGCGTTGCGACCGCAGCACCATGACCCAGAACGACCTCGACAACGGACGGCTGATCTGCCTGATCGGCGTGGCCATCATCAAGCCGGCCGAGTTCGTGATCTTCCGCATCGGCCAGAAAACGGCCGACGCCCGCGAGTGAACCGAACCCCAACAGGAGCTGAACCATGGCCAATCGCACCACCCCTTACGGCGCTTTCAACTACCTCGTCAACTTCGACGGCGGCGAGGTCTTTGGCGGTTTCTCCGATGTCAGCGGCATCGGCACCGAAATGACCATCGCCGAATACCGCAACGGCAACGAGAAAGAAAACCACGTGCGCAAAGTCGCTGGCATCCACAAGGTGTCGGACGTCACCTTGAAGCGCGGCATCCTCAACTCCAAATCGCTGTTCGACTGGATCAGCCAGACGCGGACACAAGGCCCGGCGGCACAGCGCAACGTGACCATCACCCTGCTGGACGAGGCGCATGCACCGGTCCAGAGCTGGGTGTTGCGCGGCGTGATCCCCATGAAATACACCGGCCCCACGCTGGCGGGCAAGGGCGGGGGCGACGTGGCGATGGAAGAAATCGCCTTGTCGGCCGAAGGCATGGAAATCAACGCCTGACCGATATGAACCACACCCATCGCGCCTGGAGTGGCGCCCTCAAGGGGGCGGTGCCTGCGGCCCGGAACAGCCGGCTCTGCGGCATCCCGGGCTTGCTCGGTTCCATGCGTGATGGGGCGCGCTCCTGCAACGGACTGTTCTCACCATGGCCCTGATCTTCGAAACCGCCGCGCCGCGCCTGCGCACCGCTCCCGAACGCACCGACGTGGCGTGTTTCGTGGGTTTTGTGGCGCGTCGGCGCGAGCAGCCGCTGCCCGACGCGGTGCGCCAGCAACTGCGCGAAGACGGCTGGGTGCACGGCCCGTGGCGCAAAGGCGCCGACGCCTTGGAGGCGCTGGAAAACGTGCCGGTGCTGATCGACAGTTGGGCCTTGTTCGACCGCTTGTTCGCCTGGGACCAGCGTCTGGTGGGCCTGGCGGCAGACCCGGTGAGTGGTCGGCAAAAACGCTGCGCCACCTACCTCGGGGCGGCGGTGCGCAGCTTCTTTGCGCGCGGCGGCCAGCGGGCCATGGTGGTGCGCGTGGCCGACCCCTGGCCGTTCCTGGAGTCGGCTTCCAGCCGCGCGGCCAAACGCCGTGCGCGCATCGGCCATTTGGTGCCCAGCTTCGCCGAGCGGGGTTTGCCCACCCACGTGTTTGACCCGACCCGGCCCGATACCTGGCGTGGCATCGAGCACCTGTATGGGCTGCGCGAATCCAGCCTGCTTTGCCTGCCCGACCTGCCAGACGCCTGCTCCACCGAGCCGCTCACACCGGCGGTGGATGTGGCCTTGCAACCCACCCCCGAGGGTTTCGTTGCGTGCAGCGAAGAAGAGCCCGCCTTGCCCACCGACCTGGGCCTGCGCGCTTTGTATGCCCCGCGGCTCGATAGCCGGGGCTACGGTCCCTGGCGCATCGCGGTGGCGG
>NZ_JBFJMY010000045.1:0-16973 GCF_041633695.1 Hydrogenophaga sp. | reverse complement strand
GTACCAGCGAACAGCCTGCGTCCACCAGCTCGATCAAGGTGGCGCTGATCCGCTCTTGCTCGTCGGGTATCAGGCGCGGTTCGAAATGGATGGGATTTTTCAGCGCCCGCGTGAGCCAGTCCTGCAAGGCGGGCAAGCCCTGGTCCTGGTACACGCCGCTGCTGGCGCGGTCGCTGACCGAGACGATGCCGATGCGCACCGGATCCGCACCGGGATCGATGGCGGTATTGGCGTTGCTGTTCATGGTGCCCCGTCCTCGGGCTCGGTGGCCGCGTCGCTGCCATCACCGGACAGCTGGGCGCGCACCACCTGGAAAATTTCGCGATAGGCCTTGCCATGCCGCACCGCTTCGCCCGGGCGCTCCTGTGCCTGCGTGGTTTGTGCGTCTTTGCGCGCCTGTCGGATCAGGGCACGCAAGTGCTGCACGTCGGCCTGTGGATCGTGCTCCAGCCAGCGCGTCAGGGCGGTGTCGTCGGCCACCAGCTGGTCGCGCCAGTGCTCGGCATGGTGCAGGGACAGGGTTTGTTCGGCCGAGCCCTTGGTCTGTTCTTCCAGGGCCGCTTCCACCGCTTTCAGCGTGTCTTCGTCGATACCGCGCATCAGCTTGCCGATGAATTGCATCTGGCGGCGACGGCCCTCGAAGTTGGTGATCTTGCGGGCCATGGCCACCGCGTCGATGAGCTTTTCAGACAGATCCAGCCGCGCCATGAGGTCGGCGCGCAGCGTGAGCAGGCTTTCGCCCAGTGCTTGCAAGCGGTCGCTGTATTTTTTCAGATCGGTTTTGCTCATGTCGTCCGTGCCCTTGAGCTCGCGCTTGAGCTCCAGGTCGAGTTCACTGCCTTCGGCAACGAACTGCCCCCGGACGAAATAGCCTTTTTTGGGTTTGCGGGACATGTTTTTGGGGTCTCGAGAATCGGCACCTGCGTGCAAGTCGGCAGCGAATGCCAGCGCCAAGTATCATAGCTTCCGACATGAAAAAAGCCTCCCACACCCCGTCGCAGCCTTCTGCGGTCCTCTCCATTCCCGCCGATCGCGGGCCAAAACCCCTAGCCGGATTTCAATACGCCAGAAGCCAGTTTGAAGAATTGGTCGATTTGGCGCTGGCCCATGCGCTCCAATTGGGCGCGTCCGACGCCGCCGCCGAAGTCTCCGAAGGCGCGGGTCTGAGCGTTTCGGTGCGCAAGGGTGAGTTGGAAAATGTGGAGCGCAACCGCGACAAATCCCTGGGTGTGACGGTTTACCTGGGCCAAAAGCGCGGCAACGCGTCCACCTCCGATTTCTCCGCAGCGGCCATTCGCCAGACGGTGCAGGCGGCTTACGACATCGCCCGCTTCACCGCCGAAGACCCGGTGGCCGGCTTGCCCGACGCTGCGGACATCGCCGACACCTACCCCGACCTCGACCTGTTCCACCCCTGGGCGCTCAATTCCGAGGAAGCGGTGCAGATCGCACTGGCCTGCGAAGCGGCGGCGCTCCAGACCAGCAAAAAAATCACCAACAGCGAGGGCGCGGGTGTGTCGGCCCAGCAGTCGCACTTTTTCTCTGCCCACATGCGGGGCGGCGAGCGCGGAAAACCGGGGATTTTCAGCGGAGGCTACGCCAGTTCGCGCCACAGCCTGTCGGTCGCACCCATCGCTGGCAAAGGGGCCCATATGCAGCGCGACAGCTGGTACAGCTCGACGCGCAGTCCGCAGGATCTGGCCAGCCCGCAGGCGGTGGGCCGCTATGCCGCCGAACGCACCCTGGCGCGCCTGAACGGGCGCAAGATCGCCACCACGCAGTGCCCGGTGCTGTTCGAGTCGCCCATGGCGGCTGGCCTGCTGGGGGCCTACGTGCAGGCCACCAGCGGTGGTGCGCTCTACCGCAAGACCACGTTCCTGGAAAACAGCCTGGGCAAGCGCGTGCTGGCCAAGCACCTGGACATCGTGGAGGAGCCGCACCTGCGCAACGGCAAAGGCAGCGCACCGTTCGACGACGAAGGGGTGCGCACCACGCGCCGCAAAGTGTTGAGCGCCGGCCGTGTGCAGGGCTATTTCCTATCCAGTTATTCGGCGCGCAAGTTGGGCATGCGCACCACCGGCAACGCAGGGGGCTCACACAACCTGAGCCTGACCAGCCGCCTGACGCAGCCACAGGACGATTTGCCCGCCATGTTGCGCAAGCTGGGACGCGGTCTGTTCGTGACAGAACTCATGGGACAGGGCGTGAATTACGTGACGGGCGACTATTCGCGCGGCGCTTCAGGTTATTGGGTGGAGAATGGCGAAATTGCCTACCCGGTGCATGAAATCACCATCGCAGGCAATCTCAAAGACATGTTCCAGGGAGTGGACGCGGTTGGTGCAGATACCTATAACTACGGCGCAAAAACGGTCGGATCGATGCTCATCAATCGCATGAAAGTGGCCGGAAGCTGAATATGAGAACCCGCATGTTGCGTTGGGCGGTTGCCGCGTGTTTCGTGGCTTTTGGGGCGCATGCTGAGGCACAAACGCCTTTGGTTGCGCCGCCCACTGAAATACACGACTGGCAAGCCGCGCTGCCGCGACTCACGCCGGAGGCCTATTTCACCAACCTGGAAGATGGCGCGCGGATCGAAACACCGTTTCGTGCCACCTTTGGTTTGTCGGGAGGCTGGGGTCTGGCCCCCATCAGCAAGCCGATCACCGGGAAAAGTGGCCACCACCATTTGCTGGTGAACCGCGATCTGCCCTTGAATTTCAAAGAGGCGCTGCCATTCACCGACCAGTACATCCACTTTGGCAAAGGGCAGATGGAAACGGTGTTGACGCTGGAGCCGGGCGATTACACCTTGCGTTTGCTGTTGGCCGACGACAAACATCTGCCGCATTTTGTGTACAGCAAGCCGTTGAAGATCACTGTCACGGGCAAGCGCAGCGGCGTGGATCCGAAAAGCTTGGTGAAAAGCGGTATTGCCATACTCAGCCCGGCCGACGGTGCCGTGGTGACCCCACCGTTTCGCATGCAGTTCCATGCTTCGGGTCTGAGCGTAGCGCACCTCAGCCAGAAGGCGGCTGAGAGTGGACATTTTCGGCTGACGCTCACGCCCAAGGGGCGCGGGGAACCGGCGGTGATGGACTTCGTCAATGGCCAGACCGAGGTTTGGCTGGCGCCACCGGCGGGCAGTTATGGCGTGCGCCTGGATTTGTTGGATAACCTCAACCCGGGCAAGACGCTGGCCGAGTCGGCCAGGCTCAGCATGGTGGTGGAATAACCTGGAGAGCATGGGCGCCGTGCACCCGACGGCTCCCCACTGAAAACGCGCACTTTGGCGCACTTGGTCGTTCTGCTGCGCGGGGATCACCGCGCAGGGCGCGCCGTCAGGCCGCCAGCGCCGCCTTGACCGCAGCCGAAACCGCGCCCATGTCGGCTTTGCCCGCCAAACGGGTCTTGACCGCTCCCATCACCTTGCCCATGTCGCCCGGGCCTTTGGCGCCGAGTTCGTCGACGATGGTCTTGACCGCAGCCGCCACTTCTTCGGTCGACAGGCGGGCCGGCAAATAGGTCTGCAACACCAGCAGTTCGGCCGCTTCCTTGTCGGCGAGATCCTGGCGTTCCGCCTTGGTGAAGGCTTCGATGCTGTCCTTGCGCTGTTTGATCAGCTTGTCGACGATGGCGATCACCATGGTGTCGTCCAGCTCGACCCGCTCGTCCACCTCTTTTTGCTTCAACGCCGCCAGCAGCAGGCGGATGGTGCCCAGGCGCTCACTGTCCTTGGCGCGCATGGCGGTTTTCATGTCTTCGGTGATCTGGTCTTTGAGGCTCATGGTCAGGCTCCGTTGCGTAGGCGGTGTGGTGAAAGCGAAAAGAGGAAAGGGAAAACCCCATGAAAAAAGCCCGCCTGAGCGTCCTCCAGCGGGCTTGTTTTGTGTGCTGTCAGGGCAGACCTGTGCAGCACCGCGTACTCAGTACAGCTTTTTGGGCAGCTGCATGGAGCGCACGCGCTTGTAGTGGCGCTTGACGGCGGCAGCCTTCTTGCGCTTGCGCTCGGCGGTGGGCTTCTCGTAGAACTCGCGGGCACGCAAGTCGGTCAGCAGGCCGAGTTTTTCGATGGTGCGCTTGAAGCGGCGGAGAGCGACGTCAAAGGGCTCGTTGTCTTTTACACGGATGGTCGTCATTAGCGAATGGTGTCCAGAATGGGCAGATAGAGGATGACTGGGAAGATCGGGCCTGGCCATCGTTTCTGCAAAATTCCCCGCCTGTTAACTAGTATTGGCCAGCGGGGCATTGCCAGCAAAGCCTTGGATTATAGCCCTGTTTGCCGCATTTGCCGGTTGCACCCTGTTGAGACAGCTTGCAAAAGGGAGTGGATTCCCGGCTTTTCTCGGCGTTGCCGGGGTCAGCCCAGGCTGTGTGCGGCCTTCTTGGCGCCCAGCGCCTGGGCGCAGGCATGGGCGCTGGCCCAGGCCCACTGGAAGTTGTAGCCGCCCAACCAACCGGTCACGTCCACCACTTCGCCGATGAAATACAGACCCGCTTGGGTGGATTCCATGGTTTGGGACGATAGCTCGCGGGTGTCCACGCCGCCCAGGGTGACCTCGGCCTTTTTGTAGCCCTCGGTCCCGGTGGGCGTGAGTTCCCAGCGCGACAGGCGCTCGGCCAGCCGCGCCAGCGCTTTGTCGCTAGCTTCCGCCACCGGGCGCTGCCAGTCGGCGTCTTGTTGCACCCAGGCGTCGGCCAGCCGGGCGGGCACCAGGCCGGCCAACTCGTTGGCAATCAATTTGCGCGAAGTGGCTTTGGCCCGGGAGAGCGCGGCGGGCAGATCGGCTTGGGGGGCGAGATCGAGCCGGATCGCTTGGCCCGCCTGCCAATAGCTGGAAATCTGCAGAACGGCGGGCCCCGACAGGCCTCGGTGGGTGAACAACAGGTCTTCGGTGAAGGCCATGCGCGCCTTTTTGCTGCCGGTTTCCATCAGCACGGGCAGCGACAGCCCCGCCAACTGGGCGTAGGGCGCCCAGGCTTCGCCGTCGAAGGTGAGTGGCACCAGGCCCGGGCGCGGCTCGACCTGGCGCAGGCCGAACTGTTTGGCGATCCGGTAGCCGAAGTCGGTGGCGCCGATCTTGGGGATGGACAGGCCGCCGGTGGCGACCACCACGTTGTGGCTGTGCACGGTACCGCGGTCGGTGTCGAGTTCGTAGCCGCCATGGCCCGCGAGCCGGACAGCCTGTACACCGCAGGGCTGCCAGCGCTGCACGCCACCGGCGTCGCATTCGCGCAGCAGCATCTGGATCAGGTCGTCGGCCGAGTGGTCGCAAAACAGCTGGCCCTTGTGCTTTTCGTGGAAGGCGATGTTGTGCCGCTGCACCAGTCCGATGAAGTCCTGCGGCGTGTAGCGCGACAGCGCGGAGCGGCAGAAGTTCGGGTTGTCGCTCAGAAAGTGCTTGTGCGGCGCGCGCGGGTCGATGTCGCGGTTGGTGAAGTTGGCGCGCCCACCGCCGGAGATGCGGATCTTTTCGGCCACTTTTTCGCTGTGGTCGAGCAGCAGCACCCGCAAGCCTTGTTGCCCTGCCGCACCGGCACAGAACAGGCCCGCCGCCCCCGCGCCGATCACCACCACGTCCCAGGTAGCGGACACCGCTTCAGCCCTTCCAGACAAAGGGAAACTTCACCTGGCGCCAAAAGCCATTGGGCACGTAGTCGCCGAGCACGCCGTACTGTTCGGGCCAGAGCCGGGTGCTTTTCACGGCCGTGCCAAACAGGTGGTCCAGAAAGGCGTAGTGGGCGGCGTAGTTCTTGTCCAGCGCTTCCTGGTCCTGGCTGTGGTGCCAGTGGTGGAAGTTGGGTGTGACGATGAGGTAGCGCAACGGCCCCAGGCGCGCGCTCACATTGGCGTGGTTGAACACCGCCTGAAAGCCCACGATGATGATGTAGGCGTCGATCACGTTCTTGGAAAAACCCAGCGTGAAAATGGGTGCCAGTACCAGGGTGCGGGTGATCAAAATTTCGATGATGTGCTGGCGCGAGCCGGCCAGCCAGTCCATGTGCTTGGCGCTGTGGTGCACCGCGTGCAGGCGCCACAGCAGCGGCACCTCGTGGTAGGCACGGTGGGTCCAGTACTGCACCAGGTCGGCCACCAGCACGATCAGCGGCAGAGCGGCCCAGAGCGGCAGACCGCCCACCCAGCCCCGGATGCCGTCGCTGGCGGCCCACCCGAAGAGTTTGTGCACCAGCAGGTTGGTGGCCAGCAGCATGAAGCCGATCACCATGTGGTTGACGATGAAGTGGTGCAGGTCGGTCTGCCACTCGGGGCGGAACACCGGCTGGTCCTTGCGCAGCGCAAACAGCTTCTCGATGAAGATGAAGATCAGCGCCGAACCCAGCAGGTCCAGGATGAACCAGTCCAGGCCGATGTAGGGCGTGCCGTCGGCGAAATCACCCACCGGCACCTTGTGGCCACCGAGCAGGGCGGTGAGCGCCACCAGCAGAAAGGCAAAGGCCGAGAGCCAGCGCGAGCGGTTGAACAGGATGTTGACCAGGCTCAAAGCCCCGCCCACCACCATGGCCACAAACATCAGCTGCCGGATCGTCGCCACGTCGTAGCTTTTGCGCAGCTCGGGCGTGGTGAGGTATTGGGGAAAGTGGAAGGCCAGTACACCGAGAAAACACAGCATGGCCAGGCTCAGGGCCACCACGCCGGTGACCAGGCCACGACCCGGTTGCAGGGCACCGTGGCTTTCGGTGAAATCGTTGATTTTTTTCAGCATGGAGACTCCCCCTTTTTTGTACATGAGCCACGCGCTGTTGGACGTGTGCCGGGGAGTTTAGCCGCCCGTGCCGAGGCGGATACCGTGGCGTGCTTCGAGCGCGGTTTGTACCGGGGGTGAAATGCATGGGCTCCAAAGAGCCCAAACAGGCGGATGCCTTCAGGCGCTGCGGATCAAGGTCTGCGGCAGATCGATGGCGGCCACACCGCGCACCACGTCGCCGACCACGATGATGGCCGGGCTGCCGAGCTGTTCGGTGGCGATGGTGGTCAGCAGTCCACCCAGGGTGGTGACGGCGTGCCGCTGGTCGGGCAGGCTGGCGCGCTGGATCACGGCCAGCGGCGTGCTGGCGGGCAGGCCGGTGAGCAGTTCGGTCTGGATGTGGGCCGCGCTGGACACGCCCATGTAGATCACGAGGGTGAGCTTGGCGTCGCGTGCGGTGGCGGCGAGTTGTGGCCAATCGGTGCCCCGGTCGCCGGGCTTGGCGTGGCCGGTGACGAAGATCACGCCGTGCGCGTGTTCGCGGTGCGTGAGCGGCGCGTTGAGCGAAGTCATGGCCGCCAGACCGGCGGTGATGCCATTGACCACCTGCACCGGAATGCCCGCTGCGCGCAGGTGTTCGACTTCTTCTCCGCCGCGGCCAAAGATGAAAGGGTCGCCGCCCTTGAGGCGCACCACCACCTCGCCTTCGCGCGCGGCCATGATCATCAGTTTTTCAATAAAAGCCTGGGGCGTGCTCTTGCAGCCGCCACGTTTGCCAACGTGGATGATGCGGGCGCTGGGCGAGGCATGGGCCAGCACCGCTTCGCTCACCAGATCGTCCACCAGCAATACCGTGGCTTCTGACAGGGCGCGCACAGCCTTGAGGGTGAGCAATTCCGGGTCGCCCGGACCCGCGCCGACCAGGGTCACGGTTCCCGGGTGGAACGGGTGGGCTTGGGTTTCGGGCTGGTGCTTCATGGTGAGCGAATCTCTTGCAAGATGTGTTCCACCTGCAGGGCAATCGGGGTGGGCACGGGCAAATCGCCGTGCAGTACCGCACGGATGTAGTGGGCGGTGGACGCGGCATCGACCTCGGTCGGCAGCGATGGCAGCTTGACCAGCGGGCCTGCCTGCTGGGGCTGGACCAAATGCCGCTGGCCGTCGCGGAACACGTCCATTTGCGGCGTGCGCCGCGCATCGGCCACGGATTCGCCTTCGGTGCCGCGCAGCAACATCGCGTGGGCGCCCACCAAGGCAAAGGTATCGGCCATGGACACCGCGTATTCCGGGTGGGTGTAGCTGCTGACGATGAAGGCCTTGCCGGTGCACGGTGTCATGAGCTTGACCATGCTGTGCGCCGGATTGCGCAGGCCGACCGCGCGCCGCACGTCGAGCAGGCGTTTGAGCGCGGGGCACAGCACTTCGGTCGGCACAAAGGCGGCGCTGCCCGCGGCAATATGGGGCGCGCTGGTCGCGGGCGGCAGGCCGAGTTCGTTGAACACGCCGGCGGCGAACACGCGTTTGTCCTCGGTGGCCGTGCCGTGCACCATGACGGCCGCACCTTCGCGTGCCAACAGCAAGGCGAGCAAGGGCGTGAGCACCGGCAGTTTGCGCGCACCGTTGTAGCTGGGCAGCACCACGGTGGTGTGGCCGTTGTCGGGCAGTTTGTGCAGCCGGGTGTGGGCAGCGTCCAGAAATCCGGCCATTTCCAGGTTGGTTTCGCCCTTGATGCGCATGGCCAGGCAAAAGCCACCTATTTCGAGATCGGTGACCTCACCGTCCAGCACCTGACCCATGAGGTCGGTGGCCTGCTCGCGCGTGAGCGCCCGCGCGCCGTCTTTGCCGCGTCCGATTTCTTTGATGTATTGACCGATGCCCATAGCGCGCAATTGTCGGCGATGTCTGATGACTTCGAGTTATATGGGCCGGATGGGCATCGGTATCAAGCGGATACCAAAGGCAGGGGGTGGCTCTGGATCAAGCGTTTCAGCTCGGGCACGCAGGAGCCGCAATTGGTGCCACACTGCAGGCGCTTTTGCAAGCAGTCCAGGCGCTGCTCGCTACCGCCTTCGCAGCGCTGGAGCTCGTCGGTGATCGCTTCTTCGGTCACGTTGAAGCAGGTGCAGATCTGCTTGCCCCGGGCCACCACCGCCACCGGCGCTTTGGCGCCCGGCATGAGCAGCAGGCGGCCGTAGGCGTCGGCGGGCAGTTCGTCTTGCAACAAGGTTTTGAGCCAGACCTCGGCGCTGGTGTCGCCGGCCAGCAAAAAGCCTTCGAGTTGGCGTTGCTGGCCTTGCTGGCGCAAGCGCACCGCACGGCGCTGCATCAGGCGGCGATCCGCATAGCGCAAGGTGTCGGCGGTGTTGAGGCCGAGCAGCGCTTCGATCTGTTCGATCAAGCCTTGATCGGGCGCTTCGTGGGCGGCCGCCCGGAACAGCAAACCGGTGCGTTCGCGCCCGAAGGGCACGCAGGAAGCAAAAGGAAACCGCGCCATCAAGGCCCGCAAGGCTTCGCGCGAGGCCAGTGCCTGCGTTTCGGGCAACCAGGCCACGCCCAGCAAGGTCCAGGGCAGCTCGGCTTTGAGCACCTTGACCGCTGCGTGCTTGAGCTCGGGTTGCTTGGAGGTGGGGCAGTAGGCCGATGTGGTCAGCGCGTTCACGCCGGCCAGCGGCTCGCCCACGCTGCTGCAGCCGCTCAGGTATTCAGCGCCCCAATGCATGGCGATGAAAGCCTGGGCCGGTGCAATGTCTGCGCTGGCCTGTGCCGGCACCAGGATGGAGCCGCGCTTGCTGGTCACATGCACCAAGTCGCCATCGACCAGACCCCGCTCGGTCATGTCTTGCGGGTGCAACTGCACCGCGGGTTCGGCCACATGGCCGAACAAACGGCCCAGCGTGCCGGTGCGCGTCATACCGTGCCACTGGTCGCGCAGGCGTCCGGTGGTGAGCGAAAACGGGTAGCGCGATTCGCGCGGCTCGGCCAGCGGCACATAGGGCAGGGCGGCAAAGCGGGCGCGCCCGTCGGCGGTGGGAAAGACCCCGTCTTCGTACAAACGGGCCTGGCCTTGGGTCTCGCCGGTCTTGATGGGCCATTGCTGTGGGCCTTGCGATTCCAGTTGGGCGTAAGACAGGCCGGTGATGTCGAGGTCGCGTCCGCGCGTGGATTCGCGGTGTTCGAGCCAGATGGATTCGGGGTTGGTGTACGGGAAGAGCGAACCACCGGCTGGCTTGACCTTGCCATCGGTTTGCGCTGGGGCGGTCGAAGCCAGCTCGCGGTCTGTGCTGGCAGGGGCTTCGACAGGCTCAGCCCGAACGGCGGATGACCCAGATCGAGCCACCAGGCGGCTTTCCAGCTTGCGGGCGAAATCGACCACGATCTGCCAGTCGTGGCGCGCTTCACCCGGGGCCGGTATGGCTGCGCGCACCCGGCTGATGCGGCGCTCGCTGTTGGTCACCGTGCCTTCTTTTTCGCCCCAGGTGGTGGCGGGCAGCAGCAGGTCGGCGTAATCGCAGGTGGCGGCGGTGGCGAAGGCCTCTTGCACCACCACGAATTCGGCGCGCTGCAGGGCGCGGCGCACCGTGGCCTGGTTGGGCATGGATTGCGCCGGGTTGGTGCAGGCGATCCAGAGCGCCTTGACCTCGCCGTCGGCGGCGGCTTCGAACAG
The DNA here is from genome assembly GCF_041633695.1 of Hydrogenophaga sp. GTDB lineage: Bacteria > Pseudomonadota > Gammaproteobacteria > Burkholderiales > Burkholderiaceae_C > Hydrogenophaga. The sequence goes on along the minus strand of NZ_JBFJMY010000045.1, from coordinate 6,602 downwards.
GTCCACGGCGGATTTGCCGGGCTTTTCCGGCACCGAGGGCACGCCCCACAGAGCCGCCACTTCGGCGCGGTGCTGGGGGTTGGCCATGTCGCGGTGGGCCGAGATCAGGTTGGACAGGCCGCCGACTTCGCGCCCGCCCATGGCATTGGGTTGGCCGGTGAGGCTGAACGGCCCGGCACCGGGTTTGCCGATCTGGCCGGTGGCCAGGTGCAGGTTGATCAGGCTGGCGTTTTTGGCGGTGCCGCTGCTGCTCTGGTTCAGACCCTGGCAATACAGGCTCAGGGTGGCCGGGGAGGTGGCGAACCAGCGCGCCGCGGTGAACAAATCGTCTTTGCTCAGACCACAGATCTGCGACACGCGTTCGGGCGTGCATTCGCGCACCAGGGTTTTGAGTTCGTTGAAGCCGCTCGTGTGTTGTTCGATCCAGGCCGCGTTGGTCCAGCCTTCCCACAGCATGATGTGCAGCAGGCCGTGGAACAGCATCACGTCGCTGCCCGGTTGCAGGGGCAGGTACAGGTCGGCCATGCCGGCGGTGTCGGTGCGGCGCGGATCGGCCACGATCACCTTCATGTCGGGGTTTTTCGCCCGCGCGTCTTCGATGCGGCGAAACAGCACCGGGTGGGCAAAAGCCGTGTTGCTGCCGACGATGAACAAACACTGCGCGTGGTTCACGTCGTCGTAGCAGGCGGGCGGTGCGTCGGCACCCAGGGTGAGCTTGTAGCCCGCCACCGCGCTGCTCATGCACAGACGCGAATTGGTGTCGATGTTGTTGGTGCCGATCAAGCCCTTGGCCAGCTTGTTGAAGACGTAGTAGTCCTCGGTCAGCAACTGGCCGCTGATGTAAAAGCCCACCGCGTCGGGGCCGTGCGCTTGCACGGTGGTGGCAAAGCGTTCGGTGGCCACGTCCAGCGCGTCGTCCCACGAGACCGGCCTTGGCTGGCCGCCGCGCTCCAGGCGGGACAGCGGTTGCAGCAGACGGGTCTGGCGCGTCACGGCGGGCGTGGCCGTCAGGTGCAGGGTCGACCCTTTGGAGCAGAGCCGACCGAAGTTGGCCGGGTGGTCCGGATCGCCGCGCACGCCCACGATCTGCTGGGCCTCGGTTTCGATGATCACACCGCAGCCCACACCGCAGTAGGGGCAGGTGGAGCGGGTTTCTTCGCTCATGCGGCGGCGTTGATGGGTGTGACGCGCCGTGCGGGACCGGCCACCGGGCGGGTCAGATCGGTGGCGAGGGTGGCCAGTTCCTGGGCGTCCAGAAACACCTGGCCATCGGTGACCTGGACCGCAAAACGGGGCGTGCAGCCTTCGTCGGGTTCTTTGGCGCAACCGCTGTCCAGGCCGATGGTCCAGTTGTGCAGCGGGCAGGCCACGCTGGTGCCGAACACAATGCCTTGCGAGAGCGGCCCGCCCTTGTGCGGGCAGCGGTCAAGCAGGGCGAAGACTTCGTCCTTGTCGTTGCGAAAGACGGCCACGTCCAGGCCATTTTCACGCGCCACGCGGCGCGAACCCAGCACGGGAATGTCTTCGACTTTGCAGATAGGTTTCCATTGGCTCATGGTGGTTCCAGTACTTCAGGTTTTGACGGCGGCGTACAGACCGGTGATGCGGTCCATGACGCTCAACAGGTTTTCGCTGGTCACGAACACATCGGACAGCGGTTGGGCGGACTTGCTGGTGCTCTCCATGCGGCCCAGCGCCCGGTCGAAGAAGAACCACTGGCCGTCGGCCAGCTCCAGTTCGGAACGGATGCGGTCGGTGGCTTCGGGCGCGTTTCTGAGCAGCTCCATGGCGCTCAGGAAGTCGCTGCGCGCCTTGCCGATCTCGGTCGCGGCCACGCTGGCATCGACCGGCAGCGTCGCGGCAAAGTAGAACTTGGCCATGCGTTGAGAGAGCATGCGCTGGCGTCCGGCGATGTTGACCAACTTGCCCACCGGACGGCCCGACAAGGCTTCGTATTGCACCGTGCCCTGGTGCGCCAAAGCCAGCACCTGGGCGTCGGTCTTGAGCATCGCCGCAGCACCGGCTTTGTCCGGGCTGGCACCGACCAGCGTCGCCTTGTACGCGCTCCAGACCGTTTCCAGCTGGCGGTAGGTTTCGCGGATATCGGCGCTGGGTGCAAAGGCTTTGAGCTCCACCAATTGGCGGTCGAACAAGGCCATGGAGCGGTCCAGCACCGTTTGCGCGCTGGCGCTTTCGGTCTTGTGCACCAGGGCCAGCCAGGCCTTGCCCATGCGTTGCGAGAGCATGCGCTGGCGCCCGGCCTTGTTGATGGCGTCGTTCAGGTCGCTGACCTGGGCTTGCACGCCCAGGCTGGTCGCACCGGCCAGGATCACAAAATGTCTGCGTTGCATGGTCGGCATCAGGCGGGGATCAGCGGAATGAACTGGCGCGTGTCCACGGCGGCCTTCTGGGTTTCGAACCAGGGATCGGGCTCGCCGTCGAGCGCGGCCTGCAGTTGTGCCCACAGGGCTTTGCGGCCTTCGTGGTCCTCCAAGATTTTTTTCTTCACATAGTCCAGGCCCACGCGGTTCACGTAGTGCACCGTGCGTTCCAGGTACCAGCCTTCCAGGCGGTAGAGCTGCATGAAGGCGCCGGTGTACTCCAGCACCTCTTCGGCGGTTTTGAGCTTGGTGAAGAAGTGCGCCACTTCGGTTTTGATGCCGCCGTTGCCCGCGATCACCATTTCCCAGCCGCTGTCCACACCGATGATGCCCACGTCCTTGATGCCGGCTTCGGCGCAATTGCGCGGGCAGCCCGAGACCGCGAACTTGACCTTGTGCGGTGCGTACATGCGCCACATGGCTTTTTCCAGGTCTTTGCCCATTTGCGTGCTGTCTTGCGTGCCCATGCGGCACCACTCGGAACCGACGCAGGTTTTCACCGTGCGCAGTGCCTTTGCATACGCGTGGCCACTGGGCATGCCGATGTCGTTCCAGACGTTTTGCAGGTCTTCCTTTTTCACACCCAGCAAGTCGATGCGCTGGCCGCCGGTGACTTTGACGGTGGGGATCTGGTACTTGTCCACCGCGTCGGCGATGCGGCGCAGCTCGTCGGCCGTGGTCTCGCCACCCCACATGCGCGGGATCACCGAATAGGTGCCGTCTTTCTGGATGTTGGCGTGGCTGCGCTCGTTGATGTAGCGGCTCTGCGGATCGTCCTTCGCCTCTTTGGGCCAGGTGCTGATGAGGTAGTAGTTGATGGCCGGGCGGCAGCTGGCGCAGCCATTGGGTGTTTTCCAGCCCAGGTGGCTGAACACGTCGCTGGTGGTGAGCAGTTTGCTGCCGTCGTTCAGCGGCTGGCGGATGGCGTCGCGCACGGCCTGGTGGCCCATGTCGGTACACGCGCACATGGGCTTGAGCTTGGGCGTGGCGGAGTAGTCGCCACCGGCGGTGAACATCAGAATCTGTTCAACCAGGCCGGTGCAGGAGCCGCAGGAAGCGCTGGCCTTGGTGTGCTTTTTCACTTCTTCCAAAGTGAACAGGCCTTTTTCCTTGATGACCTTGCAGATGGTGCCCTTGGTGACGCCGTTGCAGCCGCAGACCTCGTCGGTGTCGGCCATGGCGGCGGCTTTGCTGTGGCCCTCGTGGCCCACGTCACCGATGTTGGATTCGCCGAACATGAGGCGGTCGCGGATGTCGGCCACGCTGCGGCCATCGCGCAGCAATTTGAAGTACCAGCTGCCGTCCACCGTGTCGCCGTACAAGCAGGCGCCCACCAGCTTGTCGCCCTGGATCACCAGCTTTTTGTAGACGCCCGCGAACGGGTCGCTCATCACGATTTCTTCGGTGTCGGCGCCGCCCATGAAGTTGCCGGCTGAAAAGAGGTCGATGCCGGTGACCTTGAGCTTGGTCGAGGTGAGCGAACCGCTGTAGCGGCCAATGCCGAATTCGGCCAGGTGGGTGGCCAAGACCTTGCCCTGCTCAAACAGCGGTGCCACCAGACCGTAGGCAATGCCCCGGTGCGCGGCGCATTCGCCAACGGCGTAAATGCGTGGGTCGGTCACGGTTTGCAGCGTGTCGCTGACCACGATGCCCTTGTTCACGTGCAGGCGCATGCTTTCGGCCAGCGCGGTGTTGGGGCGAATGCCGACCGCCATCACCACCAGATCGGCCGCCACTTCGGAACCGTCCTTGAAGCGGATGGCCTTGACCCGCCCGCCCTTGCCGTCGTCCTTGTCGCCCACCAGCTCCTGGGTTTGTGCGCCCATCAAAAACTGCATGCCGCGCGATTGCAGGGACTGCTGCAGCAGCTTGCCGGCTGCGTCGTCCAGCTGGCGCTCCATCAGCCAGGGCGCCACATGCACCACGCTCACCGTCATGCCGCGCTTCATCAGGCCGTTGGCCGCCTCCAGGCCGAGCAGGCCACCACCGATCACCACCGCGTGCTTGTACACGGTGGCCGCGTCGATCATGGCCTGGGTGTCGGCGATGTCGCGGTAGGCCAGCACACCTTCGAGGTCTTTGCCGGGAATCGGCAGGATGAAGGGGTTGGAGCCGGTGGCCATGATGAGGCGGTCGTAGGGCGCGCTGATCACTTCGCCCGCGGCGTTCTTGCCGTGCACCACGCGCTTGATGCGGTCGACCTCGGTGACCCAGCAACCGGCGTGTAGCGTGACGGCGTTGTCGGTGTACCAGCTCCAGTCGTTGAGCACGATCTCGTCGAGCGTCTGTTCACCCGCCAGCACCGGCGAGAGCAGGATGCGGTTGTAGTTCGGGTGTGGCTCGGCACCGAACACCGTGATGTCGTAGAGCTCGGGTGCGATCTTGAGCAATTCCTCAAGGGCGCGCACGCCGGCCATGCCGTTGCCGATCATCACCAGTTTTGACTTTTTCATCGCATCTACTCCAGATAGCTAGGTTGGGTATTGAGCAATGCCTGTGCCAGTACAGGAGCACGCGCGCCTGAGCAGACTGGAAAAGGCAGGGGGAATTCGTGGGGGAGCAAAGGCCATGACTGGCCACTCCAGGGTCTCGCTGCACACGTCGTTGTGTGCAGCGTCCGCGACGCCGGGGTCGGGGTGAGCGCGCCGTTGCGCTCGAAAGAATCTATGCAAGACCTGTGCCATATGATCGAAGCTTGGCGGGCGCAGCCCTTGCAAAGGTTTCCGGCGGCCTGCAAAAATCCGGGCCCTGCAGACCCTTTTTCCTCTGTTTTCCCTCTGGATCCATGACTTCCGCGCTTCTTTTTACCGATGACACGGCAGGTGGCCTTGACGCCGCCACAGCGCAGGAACACCTGTTGGCGGCGGGTGTACAGGTGCTGGCCGTGCTGGTGGATTGCCGCAATCTGGTGCAGGCGGTGCAGACCCATGCACCAGATGTGGTGGTGGTGCACGCCGCAAGCCCGCAAGAAGCGCTGTTCCAGGCCGCCGAAGCCCTGGCCGAACAAGCGCCCCGGCCGCTGCTGGTGTTCACCACCGATCCCGACCCCCAACACGCCGAGCGGGCGGTGGCTGCGGGCATGCACGGCTATGAGGTCGGTGCTTACAGCGCGGCGCGCCTGCCCGCGCTGGTGCAGTTGTGCCGCGCGCGCTTTCGGCACGAGCAGGGCTTGCGCAGCGAATTGCGCGAACTGGGTCAGCGCTTTGAGGAGCGCAAGCTGGTGGAGCGCGCCAAAGGCGTGCTGATGCAGGCGCGCCAGCTCAGCGACGACGCGGCTTTCGAGATGCTGCGCAACGCGGCCATGCACAGCGGCCAGCGCCTGGGCCAGGTGTCGGGCCACATTCTGCATTCGGCACGTTTTGCCGATGGCGTGAACCGGGCCGGGCAACTGCGCATGTTGTCGCAGCGGCTGGTCAAGCTCTATCTGCTGCGGCTCGCGCTGGGGCGGCAGCGTGTGCACGCGGTGCGGCTGGCCGAGTCGGTGCAGCGCATCGACGACAACCTGGCGGTGCTGAACAAACACCTGGCGCGCCCCACGTTTGACGCCTGGCTGCTGCCGGTGGAACTCACCTGGACCCAGTTGAAGAAGCGCTTGCAAGGCCCGCCCAAGGCCGCCGATGTGGCCGAGGTGGACAGACTGGCCGAGCGTTTGCTGCAGGAGGCCGAGCAGCTGACCCTGGGCCTGCAGCAGGCGGGTTCGGCCGCCCCCTTGCGCGTGCTCAACCTGGCCGGACGCCAGCGCATGTTGTCGCAGCGCTTTGCCAAGCTGGCGCTGCTGGGCTTTCTGGGTGGCAGCGGCTGGCAGGCGGGTGCGCCCGCGCTGGACGCGGTGCGCACCGAATTCGAAACCGGTTTGAAAGACTTGCAAGGCCTGCCGCTGACTTCGGCCGACATCCGGCAAGACCTGGTATTGGCGGCGCAGGGGTGGCAACAAATGTTGACCGGCGTGGCCTTTGCGCTCCCCTTGGCCACCCAGGACCGTCTGGACCGGGCCGAGGGCCTGGCCCAGGCCAGCGAAAACCTGCTCGATGTTTTTGAGCAGTTGGCGACCCAATACGAGCGCAGCATGCAGATGCTGCTGGGCTGAGCATGCTGGGCTTGTATCCGTTGTGCACCGAATGTGTGCGTTTCGTGGGACCGGGTGGTGCCCAGAGCGCCGCAAAGCTGCCCACGCCGGGATCTGAAAAGCCGGGCGCTCGGCGGGCGAGGGCATGCCATGGC
>NZ_JBFJMY010000044.1:0-17005 GCF_041633695.1 Hydrogenophaga sp. | reverse complement strand
GAGTGCTTTGAGCAACTGGTGGATCCCGGTCGGGACATTCCCGCAGCCTCCATCCCCATCCACGGCATCCAGCCCGAGATGCTGCGCGGTCAGCCGAGCATTGCGCAGGTGCTGCCGTCTTTCCACGCGTTCGCTCAGGATACGGTGCTGGTGGCGCACAACGCCGCGTTCGACATGCGCTTCCTGCAACTGCAAGAGAAGCCCACCGGCATCGTGTTCGAGCAACCGGTGCTGGACACGCTGCTGCTCTCGGCCCTGGTGCACCCGAACCAGGATTCGCACCGCCTGGAGGCGATTGCGGAGCGCTTCAACCTGACCATCATCGGCCGCCACACCGCCATGGGCGACGCCATGGTCACGGCCGAGGTGTTTCTCAAACTCATTCCCTTGCTGGCAGAGAAGGGCATTCACACGCTGGGGCAGGCGCGCGAGGCGGCGCAGAAGACCTATTACGCGCGGTTGAAGTATTGAGCCCCCGCGCCGCGCTGCGCGCGACGCGCCGGGGTCAAAAACTGTATCTCTGGCTCAGCACGCTTTGCAGCGATTGCACCACGGTGAAGGCGTCTTTGAGCTGGGTGCGTTCGAAGTTGGAGATGTCGTCCGGGTTCAGAAAGTTGTCCGCCGGTACACCTTGTGCCATCTGGCGCGCCTGGTGCTGGATGCGCACGAAGGCCAGGAATTCCAGCGCGTCGCGCAGATCGCGCGCGCCTTGTTCGCTGATGGCGCCGCCCGCCGCGCTGAGCAGGCGTTCGTGCGTGTTCACCGCCGCGTCCCCGCCGGCGAGCGCGTACACGCGGGCCAGATCCACAATCGGCACGATGCCGGTGTGTTTGAGGTCGATCTTGCCCTTGTGCTCGCCGCTGCGGATGGTGGACAGCCCCTTGAACATGCCCAGCGGTGGCTGGTGCGTGAGCGCATTGCCCACCATGTAGGCGAGAAAAATGCTGTTGCCCTGGGTACGCTGGAGCACGCCCTGGCGCAAGTCTTCCAGCAATTCGCTCTTGCCATGCACGGCGCGCAGGTCAAAAAACACACAGGTCAGCATCAAGGACTTGGGGTCGGGCTGGCCGGTCCAGCGTGAAAAATATTCGGCCCAGCGGCTGCGGGGCTGGCGCCAGGTGTCGGTCATGGCCATCATTTCACCAGGGCAGTAGATGTAGCCGCAGGCGTCCAGGCCATCACAAACAAACTGGGACAACGCTTTGAAATAGGCGCCGTGCCGCACCTCGTCGTAGCTGTCGTCGATCACCATGCAGTTGTCCTGGTCGGACTTGGCGGTCTGTTCGTTGCGTGCTTGCGATCCGGCCGCCACCCAGACATAGTCGACCGGTGCCGGGCCCAGCTGGGCCTCGCCCAGTTGCAGCAGGCGCGCGGTCAGCGCGTCGGTGATGGCGGTGAGAATGTGCCCGGTGCTGTAGGCAGACGCCTTGGCCGCGGCCAGGTTTTGCTGCAGGCGCTTGATCTGGCGGCTCGCGCGCTGCAGGCCATCCAGCCCGGTCTGTTTGTGGATATCACCCGCCAGATAGACCGCCGACGTGCTGTGCTGCTCGGTCAGGTCGGTGGCCGTGATCATGCCCCGCACCTGATCGCCCTCGACCACCGGCACGTGGTGGATGTTGTGGCGCGCCATCAACAACAAGGCGTCAAAGGCCGGGCTGTTGAGCTCGATGGTCATGGGCGCCAGGGTGGCGATGTCCATGATGGGGCGCTGCGTGTCCAGGTCCGCCGCCACCGCCCGGTTGCGCAGATCGCGATCGGTCACCAGCCCGAACAAATGGCCTTGCTCCACGATCAACACCGACGACACGCGTTCTTCGCGCATGCGAGCGGCCGCGTCGCGGATGCTGGTGAGGGGGGGCAGGGTGAAGGGCGTGCGTTTGATCAGGGCGCGCACCGGCGTGGTCATGAGATTCAGCGCCGGGTCACCGCTTTCACCGGGGCTGGGCGTGTGGCCGGGCAAACCGAGCCCATGCTGCTCGGCCTCCAGTGGCAGAAAATAGGCCAGCGCGGGCACTTGCTGGCGCCAGTCTTCCAGCAACCGGGTTTCGAAGCTGACCACGCTGCAGTCGGTCCGTGCCCTGGCGACCCGCACCGCCAAGGCCGGGCCCTGGCCATGGCCGAACAGCTCGCCCGGAAGCAGTGTGAGCAAAACCTCTTCGTTCGCGTCGAGCAGCTCCAATGTGCCGCTGAGCAGCCAATGCAATTGTTCGTGCAGCAGACCTTTGGCCGCGAAAATGTCACCCGCGCCGATCGGCTGCACATACAGGCTGCCGGCCAAGGCAGCGAGCGCGTCCGAACCGAGCAGACCAAAGACCCGGTGCTGTTGTAGGCGGTCCAGGAGCGTGAGCGGATGGGGTACGGGTGAGGACATGTGGGCGACAAAAAGGCGGGCGCAAATGCGCGCGAATGGGCGTTCAAGAATCCTACACCCGCCATACAGGCGTGGGCGCGGGTATACCCTCTCGGGGTTTGACCTGCATCAAGCCGCCTGGCATGGGCCCTGTAAGACCTCGGTAAGATGAAAAATCAGAATGAACCGGTACACCTTGAAGCAATATGTTGACCACCATCCTGGCCCTGAAAGCGGTCACCGAAATCGCAGGGCTTTCTTTGTTCGCACGGTGGGTACTGGGGCGTTTGGCGGGTGCTCAAAAAGAGCAAAACCTGATCTACCAGATCCTTCACATCGTGTGCCAGCCCATGCTGAAACTCGCGCGCTGGGCCACACCCCGCGTGGTGCTGGAACAGCATCTGCCCCTGGTGGCTTTTCTGCTCCTGGGCTTTGCCTGGGTTTTGCTGGTCTGGGCCAAGATCGAGATCTGTCTCCAAGTGGGAGTGAACGCATGCCTATGAGTGTCCGATGGCGTAGCCGTTGCCTGCGTTGGCAGGCCCGGATGCTGGTTGTGCTGGGGGATCGCCGCGCGGCTTTGGGGCGCCTCGAACAGTTGCTGCACCTCCAGGCCGACGACAGCCATGCACTGGCCAGCTGCGCCCATTTGCTGGCGGAGCTGGGCGATTGGACGGCCGCCTTGCAAGCCCAGCGCCGCGTGGTGGCCATCACGCCCGACAGCGCTGCGGCCTGGTTCAACCTGGGATACCTGTGTGAGGCCGCCGATCAAAACGAGGCCGCCCAGTCGGCTTTTGACCGCGCCCTGGCCTTGAACCCCGAGCTGGACCGTGCCTGGTATGGCCTGGCTTTGTGCCTGATCCGGCAGCAGCGGCTGGACGAGGCGGTGCCCGCCTTGTTGAAAAACACCGAACTCCAACCCATGAGCCCGCATGGCTGGTACCAGCTGGCGCGGGTGCAAGCTGCGCGAAACCAGCCCGACGAGGCCTTGAAAATCATCCACCACCTGCGTTGTTTTGAACCCAAGGTGGCCGCGCAACTGCAGCGCGAAACCGGCTTGGGGGCGTCGGCCGCATGAAAGTCCTGTTGTTCACGCGTCTGCGCTGCCCGGCCCAAGTCCAGGCCAGGGAAACGGTCTTATGACGGTCACCAGAAACCACCACCTGCATTGGCGGAAAAACCTCCGGGTCACGGCCTGGTTGTTGTGCATCTGGTTTGTGGTCACCTTTGTGGTGAGCTATTTCGCGCGCGAACTGTCCTTCAATTTTTTTGGCTGGCCTTTCAGTTTTTGGATGGGGGCACAAGGCGCTCTGGTGGTGTACGGGCTGATCATTGCCTACTACGCCTGGTACATGGACCGCCTGGACCTGGCCTGCGGTGTCGAAGAGACCGAGACCTGACACATGTCCCGCATGCTGGAACCCCGAGGCGGCAAACGAACGGCCGCTGCCAACCTGGCCTTCAAACGGCAGCTCAACAAGGTCTACCGCTGGTACACCGGCGGTTTTTTTGTCTTCGTCGTGGCGCTGGCCTTGCTGGAGCAGATGGGGCTGGCGCGCGAGTGGATCGGCTTCATTTTCCTGCTGGCCACCATTGGTTTGTACGCCGCCATCGGCATCATGAGCCGCACCACCGATGCGGCGGAATACTACGTGGCGGGTCGGCGTGTGCCCGCCGTGTACAACGGCATGGCCACCGGGGCGGACTGGATGTCGGCGGCCTCGTTCATCGGTTTGGCGGGCACCTTGTACCTGCAAGGCTACAGCGGCCTGGCGTTTCTCATGGGCTGGACCGGGGGCTACTGCCTGGTGGCCTTGCTGCTCGCACCCTATCTGCGCAAGTTCGGGCAGTACACGATTCCCGATTTTCTGGGTGAGCGCTACGGCGGCAACCTGCCGCGTTTCGTCGGTGTCTGCGCCGCCATCCTGTGCTCCTTCATTTACGTGGTGGCGCAAATTTATGGTGTCGGCATCATCACCTCGCGACTCACCGGCGTGGCGTTTGAGCTGGGGGTGTTCCTCGGCCTGGGCGGGATTCTGGTGTGCTCGTTTCTGGGTGGCATGCGCGCCGTGACCTGGACCCAGGTGGCGCAGTACATCGTCTTGATCGTGGCCTACATGCTGCCGGTGGTCTGGTTGTCGGTCAAACAAACCGGGGTGCCGGTGCCGCAGGCCATTTACGGTTTTCAACTGGAAAAGGTCACGGCCAAGGAAAAGCTGCTGAGCAACGACCCCAAGGAGTTGGAGGTTCGGAACATCTACCGGCAGCGGGCCGCCGAACTGGCGATCAAACTGCAGGACCCGGCCGCGACCATGCAGGCCGACAAGGCGGCAGCCGAAGCCCGGCTGGACCGCCTGCGTGCCGCCAATGCGCAGCGGGCCGAGATATCGGCGGCAGAAAAAACCCTGTCCATGGTGCCGCGCGACCCGACCTCTGCCAAGGCCCTGTGGGAGCAGGAGAAGGCTTCGGCCGACATCAAGTCCAAGCCGCTCAATGGCATGGCGCCGCACGCCCAGCAGTTCGCGGGCGACCCGAACGGCGACCTGGCGGCGCGAACCGAATACGACGTCTCGCGGCGCAATTTCCTGGCCCTGGTTTTTTGCCTGATGGTGGGCACCGCCGCGCTGCCACACATTTTGATGCGCTACTACACCGTGCCCAGCGTGAAAGAGGCCCGGCACTCGGTGACCTGGTCGCTGCTGTTCATTTTTCTGCTGTATTTCACCGCCCCTGCGCTGGCGGTGCTGGTGAAGTACGAAGTGTTCCATGTGCTGGTGGGCACGTCCTTCGACCAGTTGCCGTCCTGGGTCGCGGCGTGGAACAAGGTGGACCCGAGTCTTTTGTCGCTCACCGATGTCAACCGCGACGGCATTCTTCAACTCAACGAAATGTCCATCGGCGGCGACATCGTGGTGCTGATCGCCCCGGAGATCGGCGGTCTTCCGTATGTGATTTCTGGCCTGGTGGCCGCTGGCGGGCTGGCCGCTGCCTTGTCGACCGCCGATGGGCTGTTGCTCACCATCGCCAACGCGCTGTCGCACGATCTGTATTACAAGATGATCGACCCCAACGCGTCCACCGCCCGCCGTGTGACCATTTCGAAGGTGCTGCTGTTGATGGTGGCCTTGTTCGCCGCCTACGTGGCGGCGCAAAAGCCGGCCGATATCCTGTTTCTGGTGTCCGCCGCCTTTTCTTTTGCGGCGTCGGCGTTCTTTCCGGCGCTGGTTCTGGGCATTTTCTGGAAGCGGGCCACGGGCGTCGCGGCTTCACTGGGCATGATCGCGGGCCTGGGCACCACGTTTTATTACATGGTGATGGCGCAACCCTGGCTGCGGGTGTTGTTTGATGTGCAAACGCCTTTCGAGCTGTGGTGGGGCATACAGCCTATCTCGGCGGGCGTGTTCGGTGTGCCGGTGGGCTTTGCCGTGATCGTGCTGGTGAGCTGGATCACGCCAGGGCCAGGCCCCGAAATCCGCGCCTTTGTGGAGCATGTGCGCTACCCCGGCGCACGCGCAGGCAAGCCCAGTTCTGACGCCTGAATCCACCGACGTAGGTTTCTGCCCGGATTTTTGCTAGAATCATGGGCTTGCCTTGCCGCACCCCTATCCAGACGCTTGGGGGCGGCTTTCATCAGAAACCGTTGCCAAGTCCTTGGCGCGGTGTCATCCAAAAGGAGAGTCTATGCGTCATTACGAAATCGTTTTGCTGATCCACCCGGATCAAAGCGAACAAGTTCCAGCCATGCTGGAGCGTTACAAGGGCATGATCACGGCCGGCAACGGCAAGATCCACCGCGTGGAAGACTGGGGCCGTCGTCAGATGGCTTATCAGATCAACAAGCTGTCCAAGGCCCACTACCTGTGTATCAACATCGAAGCCGATCAGGCTGTGATGGCTGAACTGGAACACGCCTTCAAGTTCAACGACGCCGTGTTGCGCCAGTTGACCGTGCTGCGCAAGAAAGCCGACACCGGCCCTTCGAGCATGATGAAGTCGGTCGAGCGCGAAGAAGCGCGCAAGTCCCAGCAACAACCGCAGGAACAAGCCGCCTGATGCGGTTGCGTGACGTCGTCATAGGGTGAACCGTTTCCAGTTGTCCGCTGTGGTGGTGCAGGTGCAGAGCCTGCGGTACACACCAGCAGGCATACCGGCCCTCAATATCGTGCTGGAGCACGAATCGCAGGTGGTCGAAATGGATACTCCCCGAGAAGTGAAATTGCAACTGAGGGCCGTGGCCTTCGGTGCCCAGGCCGAAATGCTGTCCCGACAGGGACTGGATGCGGTTTGTGAGTTTCACGGCTTCATGGCGAACGGACGCAACGGCAAAGGCTTGGTGTTCCATATCCAAGAATTCAGCAAAACATAGGAAAGGCCCATCATGGCTTCCCCCAAACGTTTCAACAAAGACAAGCGCCCCAAGCGCAACACCCAATCGCTGCTGTTCAAGCGCAAGCGTTTCTGCCGCTTCACCGTGGCCAATGTCGAAGAAGTCGACTACAAAGATGTGGACGTGCTGCGCGACTTCATCGCTGAAAACGGCAAAATCATCCCGGCGCGCCTGACCGGCACCCGCGCCTTCTACCAGCGCCAGGTCAACACCGCCATCAAGCGTGCGCGCTTCCTGGCCATGCTGCCCTACAGCGACCAGCACCGCGTCTGAAAGAGAGCCTGACATGCAAATCATTCTGCTCGACAAAGTTGTCAATCTCGGCGCCCTGGGCGATGTGGTCAAAGTCAAAGATGGCTATGCCCGCAACTTCCTGATCCCACAAGGCCGTGCCCGCCGTGCCACGCAAAACGCCATCGCCGAATTCGAAACCCGCCGCGCGGAGCTCGAAAAGGCAGCCGCTGCCAAGCACGCCGAAGCCGTGGGCCTGGGCGAACGCCTGGCCAACGTGACGGTCAAGCTGTCGCAAAAAGCGGGTGTGGACGGCCGCTTGTTCGGTTCCGTGACCAACCACGATGTGGCCGAAGAACTCAGCAAGCTGGGCTTCAAATTGGTCAAATCGCAAGTGCGCATGCCCAACGGTCCACTGAAGCTGGTGGGCGACTACACGGTGGCCGTGGCCTTGCACACCGACGTGACGGTCGACCTGAACGTTTCGGTGCTCGGCGAAACCGCCTGATACCCACCGGAGCGGTTCCACGCCGCGAAGCACCAGGCGCGCACTGCACCAGGTCGCTTCAAAAAAAAAGCCGCCACCTTCGGGTTGCGGCTTTTTCATTTGCGGGCAGGATTTCGGTGTTGATCACCGCGAATCCACCTCTTGTACAAGGTTTGTCCACAGGGTTATCCCATGACACCCGGGCGGGCAGGGCGTACCATTCACGCTCACTCAGGAACACCATGTCAGCCGTTTTTTCCAGCTCTTTTTCTTCTTTCGACAACGGCCTGGACGACGCCGGCCTGGGTGTAGACCGACAGGTCGCCCAACTGCGGGTACCACCACACTCCATCGAGGCCGAGTCCAGCGTATTGGGTGGTTTGTTGCTCGACAACGGGGCCTGGGACCGGGTAGGCGACATGGTCAACGACTCGGACTTTTACCGCTACGAGCACCGCCTGACCTATGCGGCCATTGCCGCGCTGGTGAACGCCAGCAAGCCGGCCGATGTCATCACCGTGTTCGAGCACTTGCAGAACCAGGGCAAGGCCGAAGATGCGGGCGGGCTCGCTTATCTCAACTCGCTGGCCCAGTACGTGCCGAGTGCTGCCAACATCCGGCGTTACGCCGAGATCGTGCGCGAGCGTGCCATTCTGCGCAAGCTGGTGGCAGCCAGCGACGAGATCGCCACCGCCGCCTTCAACCCGCAAGGCAAGCAGGTCGACAAAATTCTGGATGAGGCGGAGCAGAAGATCTTCAACATCGGGGAGGAAGGATCCCGGATGAAGCAGGGCTTCCAGGGCATGGACACCCTGGTGGTCGAGCTGCTGGACCGGGTGCAGGAGATGGCCGACAACCCGATGGACGTGACGGGTGTACCCACCGGCTTTATCGATCTGGATCGCATGACCTCGGGCCTGCAGGCGGGTGACCTGGTGGTGCTGGCGGCTCGACCGTCCATGGGCAAGACCGCGTTCGCGATCAACATCGCCGAACACGTGGCGCTGAACGAAGGCCTGCCGGTGGCGGTGTTCTCGATGGAGATGGGCGCATCCCAATTGGCCGTGCGTATCGTGGGTTCGATCGGACGCATCAACCAGGGCCATTTGCGCACCGGCAAGCTCACCGACGACGAATGGCCGCGGCTGACCGAGGCGATCGAAAAGCTGCGTAACGTGTCCTTGCACATCGACGAAACACCCGGCCTCACGCCCAGCGAGTTGCGCGCCAACGCGCGCCGGCTCTCGCGCCAGTGTGGCAAGCTGGGCCTGATCGTGGTCGACTACCTGCAGCTCATGAGCGGCTCCAGTTCGTCTGGCGGCGACAACCGCGCCACCGAGCTGGGTGAAATCTCGCGGGGACTGAAGATGCTGGCCAAAGAGCTGCAATGCCCGGTGATCGCGCTGTCTCAGCTCAACCGAAGCGTGGAGCAGCGCACCGACAAACGCCCCATGATGAGCGATCTGCGCGAATCCGTCGCCATCGAGCAGGATGCCGACATCATCATGTTCATTTACCGCGACGACTATTACAACCGCGAGGCCTCCAAAGAACCTGGTGTGGCCGAGATCATCATCGGCAAGCAGCGCAACGGACCCACCGGCGTCGTCAAATTGACGTTCCTGAACCAGCTCACGCGCTTCGAAAGCCTCGCAGGCGGCGGCGACTTCTGATACGAGCCGACGCCGCGCGATTGCGCGGCGTCGGCCGGGCATTTACAAGACTTCGCTGGCGTAGTCCGCCAGGCGAGAACGCTCCCCTCGGGCCAGCGTGATGTGACCGCCATGTGGCCAGCCCTTGAAGCGGTCCACCGCAAAGGTCAGGCCCGAAGAACCTTCGGTCAAATAGGGCGTGTCGATCTGCGCCAGATTGCCCATGCAGATGATCTTGGTGCCCGGACCGGCGCGGGTGATCAAGGTCTTCATCTGTTTGGGCGTGAGGTTTTGCGCCTCGTCGATGATCACGTACTTGTTCAAGAACGTGCGCCCGCGCATGAAGTTCAGGCTCTTGACCTTGATGCGGCTGCGGATGAGTTCGTTGGTGGCGGCACGCCCCCATTCGCCTGCACTACCGCCGTCGCCTTTGGCCAAAAATTCCAGGTTGTCGTCCAGCGCACCCATCCAAGGGCCCATTTTTTCTTCTTCGGTGCCAGGCAGGAAGCCGATGTCTTCGCCCACACTGACCGTGGCGCGCGTCATGATGATCTCGGTGTAGCGGCGGTCGTCCAGTACCTGGGTCAGACCGCTGGCCAGGGCCATCAAGGTTTTGCCAGTGCCTGCGGTGCCGGTCAGGGTGACGAAGTCGACCTCGGGATCCATCAGCACGTTGAGTGCGAAATTCTGCTCGCGGTTGCGGCTGGTCACACCCCAGACCGCGTTTTTCAGGTGCGTGAAATCCTTGAGCGTTTTCAGCACCGCGGTCTTGTCGCGGATTTCGGTCACCCGGGCGTACAGAGAGGGCTCACCCGGGGCTTCAAAATAGACGAACTGGTTGATGTAAAACTGGCCCACGGCCGGGCCGCTGACCCGGTAGAAGGTGTGGCTGCCGCTCTGCCAGCTCTCGATGGTTTTGCTCTGGCGGGTCCAGAAGTCCTGCGGCAGCGCCAGCGCACCGGAGTACAGCAACTCGCCATCTTCCAGCGTCTTGTCGTTCTCGTAGTCTTCGGCGGCCAGACCCAGCGCGCGGGCCTTGACCCGCATATTGATGTCCTTGGACACCAGAATGACTTCGCGGCTGGGGTGGCGTTCGCGCAAGGCCTGCACCACGCCCAGAATCTGGTTGTCCGCCTTGCCCTGGGGCAGGCTGCTGGGCAGGGCGTGTTCCAGGGGTTCGGTCTGGAAGAACAGTTGGCCTCGTGCGGTTTGATGGCCGGTGGCCGACAGCTTCAAGCCTTTGACCAGGTCACCGCCTTGTTGGGCCACCAGCGCGTCCAGGGTCCGGCTGGTTTGCCGACCGTTGCGTGCCACCTCGGTCATGCCCTTTTTGTGGCCGTCGAGCTCTTCCAGCACGATCATGGGCAGGAAGATGTCGTGTTCCTCGAAACGGAACAAGCTGGTCGGGTCGTGCAACAGCACGTTGGTGTCCAGCACAAACAGGCGGGTGGGCGCGGACTTGTCGGTCCTGGACGCCGATCGGCGGCGCGCGGACGGCGCGCCGGTGCGCACGGGTGCCGTGTCTGGTGCCGGTTTGCTGCGCAGCTCGGTTGTGGGTGCAACAACGGGAGGTTCGGAAGTCCGCAGTGTCTGCGGCTGGCTCAGCGCCACTGGCACCGGTGTGGGTGCCTGAGGTGCCGCAGGTGCAGGGGCGCGCCGCGCCGGGCCTCGTGCAGACGCCGGCTCGGACGTTCTCGGGTGCGTCTTCTTGGTTTTGCCCGTTTCAGCGACTGCCGGCGGTGTTTGGCGCTGCGCTGCGACGGGGACGTCTGGCAAATCGATCTGTGGGGCGTCAGCGGTTTGGTGAAACGCCGTGGGGTTGAGCAAGGCTGCGCGTTTGGCGGGGGCTGGAGGCAATGGCATGGAGGGCGTGGGAGGTTCGGTGAAGGGCCAAAAAACAAAAAGCCGCCGGGGTTACCGGGCGGCTAATTGGGCAGCTTATAAAAGCGTTGAAGGGGTGAAACGAAGGGTTGTCCCGGTGTCATGAAACCATTATGCACGAGTCATATGACGGCCCATCCGACACGCCCGTTTCGGGGTCAGGCCGTCTTTTTCAAGGCCTTCACAGCCTTCAGCACTTCTTCCACGTGGCCGGGGACTTTGAGTCCGCGCCACTCCTGCTGGAGCACGCCGTCGGGGCCCACCAGGAAGGTGCTGCGCTCGATGCCCTTGACCTTTTTACCGTACATGATCTTGTTCTTGACCACGCCGAACATGTGGCACATTTTCTCTTCGGTGTCGGCGATCAGCTCAAAAGGCAATTCCAGCTTGGCTTTGAAGTCGTCGTGCGAGTTCATGTTGTCGCGCGAGACACCAAATACCTCGGCGCCGGCTTTGACAAAATCCTTGTACTTGTCCCGAAACTGCATGGCTTCGGTGGTGCAGCCCGGTGTATTGTCTTTGGGATAAAAATAGAGAACCACGGTTTGCCCGACATGCGTCTGGTTGCTGACCTTGAGGTTCCCGGTGGCGAGTGCTTCAAATTCGGGAAGAAGCTTATTGACAACGACTGCCATACTGCGTGTACCCCTGACATTAATTGGTGGAAATTCGTTGGCTTCCCACCGCGCCAAGCCCGCACGGCACAGAGCAAGCCATGCGTGGAGGCGGTCGGGGGAACAATCCGGTATTTTATACCGAAAGGGGTACCCGGGTGCCGTTCGTGTGGGGGATAACCCAGAGCAGGGCGGGGCTGTCGTGCCTACGCGCACAGGTCCCGACGCAGGCCACGGGCTCAAGTCTCCAGCAAAAGAGCGGCCACCACGCGCCTGCCTTCGCCTGCGAGGATGTTGAAGGTGCGGCATGCCGCCGGGGTGTCCATGGTTTCGACGCCGATGCCTCGCGCTATCAAAACCTGGAGCAGCGCCGGATGCACAAAGCGCAAACGCACGCCACTGCCAAACAGCACCAGTTCGGGCGCTTGCTCGGTCACCGCCGCGAGTAGTTCAAAGTGGGCAGCTGACAAGTCTTCGAAGCGGTGACAGTCCCAGGCCTGCTTTTCGCCGGTAGAACTCAGCAGCACGCTGCTGGTGTGCCGCTCGCCGTTGATCGCCACCCACGCTTCGCCATAGGCGGTGACGGTTTGGGCATTCGGTTGGTCGGCGTGCAGTTTCATGGGCGTGGGGTGGGCGGCGCCATTTCGCGGAGAAAATAGGCACCTGAACTGTGGTCAAATTACAGGTTTTCCCTGTATCACGCCCGTCATATTACGCTGCAATACACCGCCCTTGCGGGAGAGACTTTGAAACCGATCAAAAAATCCACCAAGCTGGCCAATGTGCTCTACGACGTTCGCGGTCCGATTGTGGACGCTGCGAAGAAGATGGAGGACGAAGGGCAGAAAATCATCAAGCTCAATATCGGCAACCTGGCGGTGTTTGGTTTTGACGCGCCCGAAGAGATCCAGCAGGACATGATCCGCAATCTGCCGGACTCGTCGGGCTATTCGGACAGCAAAGGCATTTTTGCGGCGCGCAAGGCGGTGATGCACGAAACCCAGCGCCAAGGCATTGTGGGCGTGACGCTGGACGACATTTACCTGGGCAATGGCGCGAGCGACCTGATCGTATCCGCCACCAATGCGCTGCTGGACGAGGGCGACGAGTTGCTGGTGCCGACACCCGACTACCCGCTGTGGACCGCCGCGACCAGCCTTTCGGGTGGCGTACCGGTGCACTACCGCTGCGACGAGGAGAATGGCTGGACCCCGAATCTGGACGATATCCGCGGCAAGATCACGCCACGCACCAAGGGCATTGTCGTCATCAATCCCAACAACCCGACCGGAGCCATGTATCCGGACGCGGCCTTGCAGGGCATTGTGGACATTGCGCGCGAACATGGGCTGGTGATCCTGGCCGACGAGGTGTACGACAAGGTTTTGTACGACGGGGTGAAGCACACGCCCATCGCCAGCCTGAGCACCGATCTGCTCACACTGACCTTCAACTCCCTGTCCAAGGCATACCGCTCTTGCGGCTACCGTGCGGGCTGGATGGTGGTGTCGGGCGACAAGGCGTCGGCCACCGATTACATCGAAGGCCTGAACATGCTGGCCAACCTCAAGCTTGGTTCCAACGTGCCTGGTCAATGGGCGATTCAAACCGCGCTGGGGGGCTACCAGAGCATCAACGACCTGGTTTGCGAGGGCGGGCGTTTGCGCCGCCAGCGCGATCTGGCCTACGAGCTGATCACCGCCATTCCCGGCGTGACCTGTGTCAAGCCGGATGCGGCGCTCTACATGTTTCCCCGGCTCGATCCGCAGATGTACCCGATCGCGGACGACCGCCAGTTCTTCATGGAACTGCTGAAAGAAACCCGCGTGATGCTGGTGCAAGGATCGGGGTTCAACTACCCGGACAACCAGCACTTCCGCATCGTGTTTCTTCCGCACGAAGACGACCTGCGCGAGGCCATCGGCCGCGTCGCCAAGTTTCTGGAAAACTGGCGCAAGCGCCACGCCCAGTGAGTGGCGCATCAAACCCGGGGTGCATGGGCATCACTGGGTTGTGGATGCGGCGCTACCATCTACCGTTAGACGGCGGAGCCAGGGTTTGTCGCCCGGGAGCCGCTGACCGATACCTTAAGAAGAGAGCATCATGAAACCGATACAAGTAGGCCTGCTGGGCATTGGCACCGTGGGCAGCGGTACTTTTCACGTGCTCAAGCGCAACCAGGAAGAAATTCAGCGCCGCGCGGGTCGCGGCATTGAAATCACCATGGTGGCCGACCTGGACGTGCCACGTGCCCAAGGCATTGTGGGCCCGGGTGTGACCGTGGTGAACGATGCGCGTGCGTTGATCGCCAATCCCGAAATCGACATCGTCATCGAACTGATCGGTGGCTACGGCATCGCCAAAACCTTGGTGCTTGAAGCGATTGCTGCAGGCAAACACGTGGTCACGGCCAACAAGGCCTTGCTGGCCGTGCATGGCACCGAGATTTTTGCCGCCGCTTCCGCCAAAGGCGTGATGGTGGCGTTCGAAGCCGCCGTGGCCGGTGGCATTCCCATCATCAAGGCGCTGCGCGAAGGCTTGACCGCCAACAGCATCCAGTGGGTCGCCGGCATCATCAACGGCACCACCAACTTCATCTTGTCGGAGATGCGCGAAAAGGGGTTGAGTTTTGAAGCCGCCTTGGCGGACGCAAAGCGTCTGGGCTACGCCGAAGCCGACCCAACCTTCGACATTGAAGGCGTGGACGCCGCGCACAAGATCACGCTCATGAGCGCGATCGCCTTTGGCATCCCGGTGCAGTTCGACAAAACCTATGTCGAAGGCATCACACGCTTGAGCGCGACCGACATCCGCTACGCCGAACAGCTCGGCTACCGCATCAAGCTGCTGGGCATCACCAAGCGCACGGCCGAGGGCATCGAGTTGCGTGTGCACCCCAGCCTGGTACCGGCCAAGCGCTTGATCGCCAATGTGGAAGGTGCGATGAACGCCGTCGTGGTGCAGGCCGATGCCGTGGGCACCACTTTGTATTACGGCAAGGGCGCGGGCAGCGAGCCCACCGCCAGCGCTGTGATCGCCGATCTGGTGGACATCACCCGGCTGCACACCGCCGATCCTCTGAACCGCGTGCCGCACCTGGCGTTCCAGCCCGACGCCATGAGCGACCTCGATGTTCTGCCCATGAGCGAGGTGGTGACGAGTTATTACCTGCGCCTGCGTGTGGCAGACGAGGCCGGCGTGCTGGCCAAGGTCACCGGCTTGTTGGCAGAGTCTGGCATCAGCATCAATGCGGTGCTGCAACGTGAAGCCGACGAAGTGGGCGGCGAGGGCGCGACTTCCACCGACCTGATCATCCTCACGCACGATACCCGCGAAGGCACCATGGATGCGGTGTTGGCGCAAATGCAGGCCTTGCCCACGGTGTTGGCGCCCATCACGCGCATCCGCAAAGAAGAGTTGAACTAGTACCCCCCGCGTTGCCTTCGGCGCCACCCCCCAGGGGCAATGCCTGTGGCCCGGCAAAGCCGGTTCCACGGCATTCTCGGGACGCTCCCCTTCTTGGGATGGGTATCGTCTGAAGAACTTGGACCACTGACATGCTGTACCTCTCCACCCGCGGCCAAGCTGACCGCAAACATTTCTGTGAAATCCTGCTGGAAGGCCTGGCGCCCGATGGTGGTTTGTATTTGCCCGAGCGTTATCCGCAGGTGGAGGCAGCCACGTTGGCCCGCTGGCGCACGGTGTTCAATGGCGGCGCACCCGGCGGATACGCTGCGCTGGCGTTCGAGGTGCTGTCGCTCTATATCGACGACATTCCCGCCGCCGATCTGAAGGCCTTGTGCGACAAGACCTACACCGAAGCGGTTTATGGCAACGCGGCCATCGTGCCGCTGAAGCAGCTGGACGATGGGTTCTACCTCGAAGCCCTGTCCAACGGCCCGACGCTGGCGTTCAAAGACATGGCCATGCAGTTGCTCGGCAACTTGTTCGAGTACGAGCTGGCGCGCCGTGGCGAGGAACTCAACATCCTGGGCGCCACCAGTGGCGACACCGGTAGTGCGGCCGAATACGCCATGCGCGGCAAAAAGGGCGTGCGCGTGTTCATGTTGAGCCCGCACGGCCGCATGAGCCCGTTCCAGCAGGCGCAGATGTTCAGCCTGATGGACGAAAACATCCACAACATCGCCATCGAAGGTGTGTTCGACGACTGCCAGGACATCGTGAAAGCGGTGAGCAACGATCTGGCCTTCAAACGCCAATACAAGATCGGCACCGTCAATTCGATCAATTGGGCGCGGTTGCTGGCGCAAGTCGTTTACTACTTCGCGGGCTATTTCCAGGCGACCACGGACGACACGCAGCAGGTGAGCTTCACGGTTCCCAGCGGCAATTTTGGCAATGTCTGTGCCGGCCATGTGGCGCGCCAGATGGGCCTGCCGATCCAGCAGCTGGTGGTGGCCACCAACGAAAACGACGTGCTCGACGAATTCTTTCGCACCGGTGTCTACCGGGTGCGGGCCAGCGCCGATACACACGAGACCTCCAGCCCGTCCATGGACATTTCCAAGGCCAGCAATTTCGAGCGCTTCGTGTTCGATTTGCTGGGCCGCGATGGCGAGCGCGTGAAAGCCTTGTTTGGCACTGCATTGAGCCAAGCAGGGCGCTTCGATCTGAGCGGTGATCCCGCGTTTGCCGATGCCGCCAGTCGCTACGGCTTCGTCAGTGGCAAAAGCACCCATGCCGACCGCCTCGCCACCATCAAGGCCACCGACGCGGAGCATGGCGTTGTGATCGACACCCACACCGCCGATGGCGTGAAAGTGGCGCGCGAACACCTGCGCGCCGGTCTGCCCATGCTGGTGCTGGAGACGGCGTTGCCGATCAAATTTGCCGAAACCATCGTGGAGGCGCTGGGGCGCGAACCCGATCGCCCGGCCAAGTTCGAAGGTATCGAGGCTTTGCCCAAGCGCGTGCACAAGATGCCGGCCGACACCCAGGCCGTGCAGGCGTACATCGTCGAGCACTGCGTTCATCCATGAAAGTGATCGGCCTGGCCGGCTACTCCGGATCGGGCAAAACCACCTTGGTGGAGCAGCTGATCCCCGCGTTGCGTTTGCGCGGTCTGCGGGTGTCGGTGGTCAAGCACGCACACCACCGTTTCGATATCGACCATCCGGGCAAAGACACCTGGCGCCACCGCGAGGCCGGCGCTTTTGAGGTGGTGGCCGCGTCCGATCACCGCCTGGTGCTGATGCGGGAGTTCGAACAGCCCGCAAGCTTGAGCGTGCACCAGTTGCTGGCGGAGCTGTACGACGGCGTTGACTGGGTCTTGGTCGAAGGCTTCAAAGACAGCGACTTGCTCAAGCTGGAAGTCTGGCGCGAGGCCACGGGCAAGCCGCCGCGCTACCCGCACGACGACTTCATCACCGCCATCGCCACCGACTT
>NZ_JBFJMY010000043.1:0-17172 GCF_041633695.1 Hydrogenophaga sp. | reverse complement strand
AGGAAAGGTTTGCTGCTGCGCGCCAGGCGGCTGGCGCGCAAACGCGCCACGGCATGCGGCGCCGGGTGCTCCGGCCGGCTCGAGGCGGCGCCCGGCTCGGTGGTGGCCGCAGGGTCTGGCATCAGCGGGCAGCGGCCATGGCCATGCGCTCGCGCCGTGCCGCGTCTTCGTCGCGTGCGTCGTCGATCTCGCGCATCACACTGCTCAGATCCACGGCGCCCGCAGCCGGTGTGTACTGGCCGGTCAGCACCGTGTCGGTGTCCAGCAAGCCGGCCTGGTACAGGCTCCAGATCTCGGGCCCGTAAGCGGTGCGCTTGAGCGCGGGCTCGAACTGGCCGAAGAAGTCGCGCAGGTTGGCCACGTCGCGCATCAGCATGCGCTGGGCGTGGTTGTTGCCGGCGGCATCCACCGCCTGCGGCAGGTCGATGATCACGGGGAAATCCACGCCGTCGGCCTCACCCGAATGGGCCAGCAAGATGTTGAATTCCGACAGGTCGCCGTGCACCACGCCCGCGCACAGCATGCGCACCACCTCGCCGATCAGCGTGGCGTGGTGGGCCATGGCCTGTTCGGGGGTGAAGGACACGTCGTTCAGACGCGGCGCCGCGTCGCCATGGGCATCGGTCACCAGCTCCATCAGCAACACGCCGTCAAAAAAGTTGTAGGGCTGGGGCACGCGCACTCCGGCGGCGGCCAGGCGGTACAGCGCGTCCACCTCGGCACTTTGCCAGGCCGCTTCTTGCGCCTGGCGGCCAAACTTGCTGCCCTTGGCCATGGCACGCGCCTGGCGCGAATTCTTCACCTTGCGGTTTTCGGTGTAGTCCACCGCTTGGCGAAAGCTGCGGTTGTTGGCCTCTTTGTAGATCTTGGCGCAGCGCGTTTCATCGCCGCAGCGGACCACGAAGACCATGGCCTCTTTGCCGCTCATCAGCTGGCGCACCACAGAGTCGATCAGGCCCTCTTCGAGCAGGGGCAGGAGGCGTGGCGGTGCCTTCATGGGTGCAGCTCGGTACGCGGCACAGCGATCACCGTGGCACCACCGACCAGCCCGCGTGCAGGTTGTTCTTGTCGTTCTCGCTGTCCCAGTTCGTGCCGCAGCGCTCGCACTGGTATTCGGTGATCGTCACCTGGCCATGGCGCCGCGCTTCTTTGCGGTTCAGGCCCTGGCGCAGTTCGGCATGGCCAGGCGCGCGCCGCCAGTTGCGCTGTATGCCTTCGCAGGCTTCGCACAGGGGCTTGGGTTGGGCTTCGTTTTCGGGAGGGGCGTTTGAGGTCATGTCGGTACTTTGAATGGGGTGCAACGGTCGTCTGTGTTGCGCAATATTGTCGCCGGGGGCTTGGTTGGGGAGGGCGCATTGCGGCGAAACGGGCGCCTGCGGAATCAATCCTCCAGCACCCGCACTTTCACACTCTTGCCTTTGATGCGGCCATCGTTCAACCTGCTGGCCACCTTGTGGGCAATGTCGCGGTCCACGGCCACGTAGGTGGACCAGTCGTTGACGTTGATCTTGCCCACTTGCTCGCGGGTGTAGCCCAGGTCGGCGGTGAGCGCGCCCAGCACGTCGCCGGGGCGGATCTTTTCCTTGCGGCCACCTTGTATGTGCAGGGTCGCCATGGGCGGCACCAGCGGCTCGCTGCTCGCCGGGGTCAGTTCGCTCAAGGGGTGCCAGTCGGATTCGCGGCCCTGCAGTTGTTCGATTTTGCCCACGTGGCCCATTTCGTCCATGCTGGCGAGGTTGAGCGCCAGGCCGCTTTCACCGGCGCGGCCGGTGCGGCCGATGCGGTGGATGTGCACTTCGGAATCGGGCGTCACATCCACGTTGATCACGGCTTCGAGGTTGGCGATGTCGAGGCCGCGCGCGGCCACGTCGGTGGCCACAAGCACCGAACAGCTCTTGTTCGAGAAGCGCACCAGCACTTGGTCGCGCTCGCGCTGTTCCAGTTCACCAAACAGCGCCAGGGCGCTCAAACCCTGGGCTTGCAGCACGGCGACGAGATCGCGGCACTGGGCCTTGGTGTTGCAGAAAGCCAGGGTGCTGGCCGGGCGGAAGTGGGCCAGCAGTTGGCTCACGGCGTGCAGGCGCTCGCTGTTCTTCACCTCGTACCAGCGTTGTTCGATCTGCCCGCCGCTGTGCTGGGCTTGCACCGTCACGGTGAGCGGGTCGCGCATGAATTGCGCGCTGAGCTTGGCGATGGCTTCCGGGTAGGTGGCGGAAAACAGCAGGGTCTGGCGGTCTTTCGGGCACTGCTTGGCGACTTTGACGATGTCGTCGATGAAGCCCATGTCCAGCATGCGGTCGGCTTCGTCCAGCACCAGGGTGTTGAGTGCATCGAGCTGCAGGCTGCCGCGCTCCAGGTGGTCCATCAGGCGGCCGGGCGTGCCGACCGCGATGTGGGCACCGTGTTCCAGCGTGGCCAGCTGGCCGCGCAGCGGCACACCGCCGCACAGGGTGACGACCTTGATGTTGTCTTCGGCGCGGGCCAAACGGCGGATTTCGGTCGTGACCTGGTCGGCCAGCTCGCGCGTGGGGCACAGCACCAGGGTTTGCACGGCGAAGCGGCGTGGGTTCAGGTTGGCCAGCAAGGCCAGTGCAAAAGCGGCGGTTTTGCCGCTGCCGGTCTTGGCCTGGGCAATGATGTCCTTGCCCAGCAGCGCCGCAGGCAGGCTGGCGGCCTGGATCGGCGTCATGGCGAGATAACCCAGGCGCTGCAGGTTTTCCTGCATGGCGGGCGTGAGGGGGAGGGACGCGAAGTCGGTCGGGAGAGCAGAAGTCATCCCCGATTATCGGTGGGACGGGTCGGCGGGCGGTTTGCAGCCGGCGCTTCTTCTGCCGCGCAGGCTCCTGGCCCACTTCCGTTTGGGGATTCGGCCGGTCAGGTGTGCAAGCCGCTCGCAAAACCGGGCAGGGTGAAGTAGAACGCCGCTCCCTGACCCACGGTGGATTCGGCCCAGATGCGGCCTTTGTGCCGCTTGACGATGCGCTGCGCCAGATTCAGCCCCAGGCCGGTGCCCGCGTAATCTTCGTTGGCGTGCAGACGGAGGAAGGGCTTGAAAAGGCGGTCGGCAAAAGCCATGTCAAAACCGCAGCCGTTGTCGCGCACGCAGAACACCGTTTCACCTGCCTGCGTTTCGGCGTTGAAACTGATCCGGGTGACGTCGCTGTGGGCGCAGAATTTCCAGGCGTTGCGGATCAGGTTGTCGATCACGCTGTGGATCAATTCTGGATCTGCCTGGGCGACCAGGTCGGGGGCTATCTTGACGTCGGCCACACGGCCGGGATCGGACTCCAGCAGCTGCATCGCGATCTGGCTGGCGATGCCGCTGAGGTCGGTGGTGATGGGCCGCACGGAGGCCTGCGACAGCTTGGACATGTTGAGCAGGGCGCTGATGAAGCTGCCCATGCGCTCGCCTTCTGTTGCAATCCGGCGCAGCAGCATCAGGCTGTCTTCGCTCAGTTCCTGAGGGTGCTCGTCGATCAGCAAGCTGCTAAAGCCCACGATGGCGCGGATGGGAGAGCGCAGATCGTGCGCCACCGAGGAGCTGAAAGTCTCCAGTTCCTCGATGCTTTCACGCAATTCCTGGGTGCGTTCTTGCACCACACGTTCCAGCGCTTCGTTGAGCTTGGCGAGCCGGACCTCGGCGGTCTTGCGTTCGGTGATGTCCTGTATCACCCCGCTCATGCGTTTGCTGCCCAGGGGGCTGGCGTCCAGTTTGATCCACCGGGTTTGCTGATCCAGGGAGAGCACGCGGAACTCGTCGCTGAACTGTTTCAGCTTGGCAATGCTGTCTTGCAGTTTGCCGGCGATGCCGTCGCGGTCGCTGGCGTCGATGCTGGACAGCAGCGTGGCCAGCGTCGTGGGCTGCTCCGGTGTCCAACCCAGCAGATTGGCCGCGTGTGGCGTGGCGTTGATGGTGTGGCTGGTGGTGTCGAGCTCCACGATGCCCATGCTGGCGGCACTGAGTGCCTGCTGCAGCTGGATCTGGCTATGGATCAGTGCGTCTTCCACGGCGTGCCGCTCCAGCGCCATCTGGATGGTGGCGTGCAGTTCGCGTTCGGAAAAAGGCTTGATGAGGTAGCCATAGGGCTTGGTCTCGCGCGCGCGCTCCAGCGTGGAGTCTTCGGAGTAAGCCGTGAGGTAAATCACCGGCACAGAATGCGTGCGTTTGAGCTGCGAGGCCACTTCGATGCCGTCCATGTCGCCTTCGATGTGGATGTCCATCAACACCAGGTCCGGGCGCGTGCGATGGACCAGATCCAGGCTCTCGCGTCCGTTCACGGCCACGGCCGGCACTTCGTAGCCCATGTGGGTCAGTCGCTGCTGGAGGTTGAAGGCGACGATGCGTTCGTCTTCGACGATCAGGATGCGGGTTGGGGTTTTCATGTGGGCATCCCTATTTGAAAGCGCAAGGTAAAACGGGTGGGCAGGGTGCGCTGCACTTGCAGCTCGGCGTGCAGTTGCTGGGTCAGCAAATGCACCAGCTGCAAGCCCAGCGTGCCCGACTGCTGCAGGTCGAGTCCCTCGGGAATCGGGGCGCCATCGTTGCTGATGGACAGCTCCACGGTGTCGCTGCTGTCTTGCCGGATATCGACCCATATGCTGCCGCGCTGCTGCTGCTGAAAACCGTGTTTCAGCGCGTTGCTGACGAGTTCGTTCACGATCAGGCCGCAAGGGATGGCTTCGTTGATGGGCAGCTTGACCTCTTTGGCCCGGATGTGGATCGCCACATGTCCGGCGGTGGATTCGTAGGATTCCATGAGCCGGGGCAACAAGGCGGTGAGGAACTGGTCAAAATCCACCTGCGCAAAATCGTGCGACTGGTACAGGGTCTGGTGGATCAGCGACATGGAGCGGATGCGGTTCTGGCTGTCGCGCAGCATGCCCACCAGCTCGTGGTCCCGGATCTTGAGCGCCTGCAAGTCCAGCAGGCTGTGGATGACTTGCAGGTTGTTCTTGACCCGGTGGTGCACTTCGCGCAGCAGCAGGTCTTTTTGTTGCAGCGCGCTCTGTATGCGCTGCTCGCTTTGTTTGCGTTCGCTCAGGTCCAGAATGACCGAGAGAATCATCGGCCCTTCACCGGTTTCTACCGGGTTGATGCCGATCTCCACCGGGAATTCGCTGCCGTCTTTGCGCCGGCCACTCAGGTCGCGCCCGGCGCCCATGGGGCGCGCGCTGGGTGCCGACAAAAAGCCGTGCCGGAAACTGGGGTGGGCGTGTCGGTAGCGCTCGGGGATCAGAGTCTCCACCTTTTTGCCGATCAGCTCTTCGCTCTGATAGCCAAAAGTGGTCTCGGCCAATTGGTTCAGGCGGGTGATCTGCCCCTCGGGGTTGACCACGATCATGGCCACCGGAATGCGGTCAAAAGCCAGGCCCAGATAGGCATCGAGCTGAATCTGTTGCACGGTCATGGCAGCATCCTAGCGATGGGGTGGAAATGTGTCTGCTGGCTTTTCCCGGTTCCTTGCTTGCATGTCGACTCCCTGTCGAAAAAACCCGTGAGGGCGGAATTTTTTATGTTTCCGGCATGGTGCCGAATCTATCGCTGAGACCCCATCTGTCCAAGCACGAACGCCGGTCCAGGCGTCGCGGGGCGCTTCCATTTCTCGCCATTTATTCAGGGCGCTTGCAGTTCGTCCAGTTCTTTTTGGTTGAACCCGGCAGCGCGCCGCGCCTCGGTGTTGAACGGCGGGCGCAGGCGGGGTGCGGCGTGTTGCCGGGCCAGTGTCCGGTAGTGGGTGATGGGGTCCAGACCTTGGGCCGCACAAAGCCAGCCGTACCACCGGTTGCCCACGGCCACATGGCCGATTTCGTCGCGCAGGATCTGATCGAGGATTTCAACCGCACGCTCCGCATGCGGGGTGTTGACTTTGCGCAGCCGGGCCTGGATCAAGGGCGTTGCATCGAGTCCGCGGGCTTCCAGCGTGCGTGGCACCAAGGCCATGCGAGCCGTGATGTCGTCTTGCGTTTTCACACACATTTCCCACAGACCGTCGTGCGCAGGGAAGTCGCCATAACAATGGCCCAGCCGGTTCAAGTGCTCGCTCAGCAGCGCGAAGTGGCTGGCTTCCTCGCAGGCCACGCGCAACCAGTCGCGGTAATAGCTCTCGGGCATTTCGGGGAAGCGCCAGACGGCGTCCAGCGCCAGGTTGATGGCATTGAATTCGATGTGGGCGATGGCGTGCACCAGGGCGGCCAGGCCCTCCGGCGTAAAGGGCGAGCGCTGCGCCACGCGACCGGGCGCGATGAGTTCGGGCCGGGCCGGTCGGCCTGGTAGCGGGCTGGCCGGGTCGGGTTCACAGGTCTCGGTCGGGTCTATCCAGGCGCTGGGCGCCGGCCCGGCCGCTTCCAGGCCCTGGCGCAGCTTCTGCACCGCCGCCAGTTTGGCTGCGGGATCCCCGATGCACAAGGCTTGCAAGGCGCACGCACGGGCGCTCTTGGTGGCGGTTGTCGCCTGTGCGGTAGGGTCGGGGGCTTGCATCCCTACAATTCTAGGGTTGCCCTTGCTCACGCAGGGCCAGAGCACTGTACAACCCACCAAAGGAGACCTCCCCATGGCCATTTACGAACTCGACGGCACCGCCCCCCGTGTGGCCGATTCCGCCTGGGTGGCGGAAAACGCCCAGGTGATGGGCAACGTGGTGTTGGCCGAAGACAGCAGTGTCTGGTTCGGCGTCACCATCCGTGGCGACACCGAAACCATCTCGGTCGGTCGGGGCAGCAACGTGCAAGATGGCAGCGTGTTGCACGCCGATGTGGGTTTTCCACTGGTGATCGGCGAACATGTGACGGTCGGACACCAGGTGATGCTGCACGGCTGCACCATTGGTGATCAATCGCTGGTCGGTATCGGCGCGGTGGTGCTCAACGGGGCGAAGATCGGCAAGCACTGTCTGGTGGGCGCGGGTTCGCTGGTGACCGAAGGCAAAGAATTTCCCGACGGTTCCATGATCCTGGGCCGCCCGGCGCGCGTGGTGAAAAGCCTCACGCCCGAGCAAATCGAGGGCTTGCGCACGAGCGCGGAGCACTACATCGAGAACGCAGAGCGCTACCGCAAAGGCTTGAAAAAGATCGCCTGACCCCCAGTTGGGTTGATTCCCCGAATTCGAAAGAAGCGTTTTGTCCGAACTCCACAAATTCATGTTTGAAGGCAAGCCGGTGCGCGGCATGCTGGTGCGCCTGACCGATGCCTGGCAAGACATTCTGAAGCGGCGCGAAGAGTCCGGCGGCTACCCGCTGGCGGTGCAGCAGATGTTGGGCGAGATGACGGCCGCCGCCACCTTGATGCAGGCCAATATCAAGTTCAACGGCGCCCTGGTGATGCAGATCATGGGCGACGGGCCGGTGAAACTGGCCGTGGCCGAAGTGCAGCCCGACCTGAGCCTGCGCGCCACCGCCACGGTGGTGGGTGAGGTGGCGGCCGATGCGCCGCTGTCGCACATGGTGAACGTGAACAACGAAGGCAAGTGCGCCATCACGCTCGACCCCAAAGACCGCAAACCCGGCCAGCAGCCCTACCAGGGCGTGGTGCCGCTGTACGGTGACCGCCGGCAAAAGCTGGAGAAGCTGAGCGACGTGATCGAGCACTACATGCTGCAAAGCGAACAGCTCGACACCACCCTGGTGTTGGCCGCCAATGGCGAGGTGGCTGCGGGCTTGTTGATCCAGCGTTTGCCGCTGCAGGGCGATGCGAATTTGTCAGGCAGTGGTGTGGCGGGCGCCGACGAAGACCAGATCGGGCACAACGAGGACTACAACCGCATCGCCATCCTGGCCTCCAGCCTGAAACGCGAAGAGCTGCTGGGGCTGGACGCCGAAACCATTCTCCACCGCCTGTTCTGGGAAGAGGAACTGCGCCGTTTTGATCCCCAGCTGGGCGAGCTGGGGCCGCGTTTTGCCTGCACGTGCTCACGCGAGCGCGTGGGTGGCATGCTGCGCAGCCTGGGGCCCGATGAGGTGGAGTCCATCATCGCCGAGCAGGGCCAGGTGGAAGTCACCTGCGAATTCTGTGGCGCGATTCAGCGCTTCGACCCGGTGGACGCGGCGCAGGTGTTTCTGGAACCCGAGCGGCAGCAGCCGGCGCCACCCGACGTGCACTGAGTCTGGTGTCAGCCTGCGGCGCTGGCGATTTTCGGCACCGCTTCGCCCAGCGCATCGAGCACATCCCAGCAAGCCCCGGCCGTGTGGTAGTCCACTTTTCCGGCGGGGCTTTTTTCATCGCTGATCTTGCTGTTGTCGGCGCGCAAGATGCGCCACCAGGCGCCGTGCTCGTGGTCCACGAAATGGGTCCAGGCATAGGCCCAGATGCGGTCGTAGGCTGCCCAGTAGCGCGGCTCGTCGAGTGCGAGCGCCAGGCGGGCGGCGGCGGCCAGGGTTTCGGCTTGCACCCAGAAATATTTGTCGGTGTCGCAGGCGCTGCCGTCGGGCGCAAAGCCGTAGAACAGCCCGCCGTGCTCCTGGTCCCATGAGGTGTCCATGGCCACGTCGAAAAAATGGCGCGCGCGTGGCAAGTGGTCGGCGCGCGGGCGGCGTTCGTTGAGCAGCGTCAGCAGCTTGGCCCATTCGGTCAGATGGCCCGGCTGGAAACCCCAGGGGCGGAAGATGTTGCTCTTGTCGTCGCGGTTGTAGTCCCAGTCCACCGACCAGTCGGCGCGGTAGTGCTCCCAGATCAAGCCGTCGGCCAAGGCGGCTTGGCGGATGCAGATGTTGTCGGCCAGCTGTTCGGCGCGGTCCAGGTAGCAGGCCTCACCGGTGGCATCAAAGGCGGCCAGCAAGGCTTCGCACAAGTGCATGTTGGCGTTCTGGCCCCGGTAACTGCTCAGGCGCCATTGCGGGTCGGCCTCGTCGGCGTACAGGCCATGGGCGGGTTCCCAGAAGTGCCGATTCAGCAGCGCAAAGGTTTCTGCGATGCCCGCATGGGCTTTTGGCAGGCCGGCCATGTGGGCGTGGGCATGGGCGAGCAAGACGAAGGCCAGGCCGTAGGCATGGTTGGTCGCGTCCAGCACCGTCTTGTTGCCGTCGCGCCAGTCCAGCAACCAGGCGTAGCCGCCCGACACCGGGTCGCGGTGCACCTGCAGGAAGTCGAAGGCGTGCTGCAAGGCGCGCTGCGCGCTGGCGTCGCCGCCGCTGCGCACCGTCATGGCCAGGGTGTACACGTACCGGGTGCTGCTCACCAGATGGCGCGAATGGCGGTCGTAAACAGCGCCGTCGTCGCGCAGAAAGTGGAACATGCCACCGGCCGGGTCGATCGCCCGGGGCAGGTAGAAGCCCATGGTGTGGCGGATATGGTCGCGCAGAAACGCGGGCGAACGGAAGTCTGGCAAGGCGGGTGTCATGGTGGTGTTGGCTTGAATGCGGTGCAGGTGGGTGGTGGGGGTCAAGCTCGGCGGTCGGGGTGGGCCAGCAGTTGGCTGAACAAGCGCCGCTCGCAATCCGGGTCGCTGCATTGTTCGCAGGTCCAGGGCCGGGTCTGGATGCTGCGCGTCTCCGGCATGGCCAGTGCCTGCAAGCCGGGTAGCGCGGCCATGGCGTGCAAGGCGCTGCGGGTGCGGGCCTCACCTTGCCCGTACACCAGGCGGTAAGCCAGGCCTGCCGCGCCCAGTTGGCGCCGCAAAAGACCGTCCACGGCTTCGCGGTCGGCGGGGCCGTCGCGGTGCAGCCCGTCGGGTGTCCAGGGCAAGTCCAGTCCCATCAACAGGGTCAGGTCGTAGCCGGCTTGTTGCCGCAGGGCGTCGGCGTAGAGCGAGGCGTCGTCGAAGTAGTGCTCGCTGTAGGCGGCGATGGTGAGGGCCGTGGTGTCGGCGAGCACGAAATGCACGCCGGGGCGCTGCTGCGCCTGGGCAATGGCTTGGGTTTGCGCCTGGGCCAGATCGGCTTGTTCGTGGGCTTGTGGGGTGCGCCCGGTGCGCTCACACCAGGCGCGCAGGCACTCGGGGACCAGCAGCACGGGCAGGGCCACGCCCTTGGGGCAAGGCGCCTGCGGCAACAGCAGGTGTTGGGCCAAGGCTTGGCTCAGCGTGCTTTTGCCGGTGCATTCCGCGCCCAGCAGCGCAATGGTCAGGGGGCGCGACGCGGCCACGGTTGCGCGGTGCCGCTGGTCAACGCTTGTTCTGCGCGATCTGGACGAAGATCTCGTTGGGCTTGACCATGCCCAGTTCCTGGCGCGCCAACTCTTCCACCATGTCCAGCCCTTCCTTCAGGTCGCGCACTTCGCTGGCGATCTGGTCGTTGCGCATGCGCGCCACGCTGTTGGCCTGGTCCGCCTCGGCCAGCGCCTGCTGCATCTGGGCCACCTTGGGCACGCTGCCGCGCCCAAACCACAACTGGCCATGCAGCACCAGCAGCAGGGCCAACAGCAAAGCAGGGACGAGGCGAGAACCCATGGTATGTGCTTAGCGTGTGGCGCTTGGCGTCGTCACTTCAGGTTGTAAAACGCGGCCCGGCCGGGGTAGCTGGCCACGTCGCCCAGGTCTTCTTCGATGCGCAGCAACTGGTTGTACTTGGCCATGCGGTCCGAACGGCTCAGCGACCCGGTCTTGATCTGACCGGCGTTGGTGCCCACCGCGATGTCGGCAATGGTCGAGTCTTCGGTCTCGCCCGAACGGTGCGAGATCACGGCGGTGTAGCCGGCGCGCTTGGCCATTTCGATGGCGGCAAAGGTTTCGGTCAGGGTGCCGATCTGGTTGATCTTGATCAGGATCGAATTGGCAATGCCCTTGTCGATGCCTTCTTTCAGGATCTTGGTGTTGGTCACGAACAGGTCGTCGCCCACGATTTGCACTTGTTTGCCCAGACGGTCGGTGAGCAGCTTCCAGCCGTCCCAGTCGCCTTCGGCCATGCCGTCTTCGATGCTGATGATGGGGTACTTGTCGCACCAGGTGGCCAGGATGTTGGTCCATTCTTCGGCGGTCAGCACCAGGCCGTCGCCGTCCAGATGGTATTTGCCGTCCTTGTAGAACTCGCTGGCCGCGCAGTCCAGGCCCAGGGCGATTTGTTCGCCGGCGGTATAGCCTGCGGCGTCGATGGCGTCCAGAATCAACTGGATCGCGGCTTCGTGGCTGGGCACATTGGGTGCAAAGCCGCCTTCGTCGCCCACGGCAACGCTCATGCCCTTGTCGTGCAAGATTTTCTTGAGTGCATGGAACACCTCGGCACCCCAGCGCAGGGCTTCGCGGAAGCTCGGTGCGCCCACGGGAATGATCATCAACTCCTGCAGGTCCAGGTTGTTGTTGGCGTGCGCGCCGCCGTTGACCACGTTCATCATGGGCACCGGCATCTGGGTGGCGTTCATGCCGCCGAAATAGCGGTACAGCGGCAGGCCGGCTTCTTCAGCGGCGGCGCGGGCCACGGCCATGGACACGGCGAGCATGGCGTTGGCGCCCAGGCGGCCCTTGTTGTCGGTGCCATCGAGGTCGATCAAGGTCTTGTCCAGAAAGGCTTGCTCGGACGCGTCCAGGCCCAGAACGGCCTCGGAGATTTCGGTGTTGATGTGCTCCACCGCTTTCAACACACCCTTGCCCAGGTAACGCTTCTTGTCGCCGTCGCGCAGTTCGATGGCCTCGCGCGAGCCGGTGGATGCGCCCGACGGCACGGCAGCGCGGCCCATGATGCCGGACTCCAGCAGCACGTCGCATTCCACGGTGGGGTTGCCACGGCTGTCCAGGATTTCACGGCCGACGATGTCAACGATTGCACTCATTTTTTCTCTACCTTTGGGTCAATGAAACAGAGGGAACGGGGAAAAGCTCAGACGCCTTCGACGGCGAACATGCGGATGGTGCCCGCACCTTCGCGCACGCGCCGGGCTTGCGTATAGGTTTCGGAATCGTAATAGGCCCGTGCCGCGTCGATGTTGGCGAACTTCAGCACCACCACACGTTGCGGCAACCAGTCGCCTTCCAGCGGCTCCACGCGCCCACCACGCACCAGCACCTCGGCGCCGTGCTCTTGCATGGCGCGCGAGCTCCACTCGCGGTACTGCAGCATCTGGGCTTCGTTGGTGACGGTGACCTCGGCAATGATGTAGGCGGGCATAGGGGCTTGGCGGGACTGGGGGACTTGGCGGATTCAGGTGTTGAAATGGTTTTCGAGAAAACCGTTCTTCTTGGTCACGGTATCGAGCGTCAGCAGGGTTTCCAGCAGCGCCCGCATGTGCTTGAGCGGCACGGCGTTGGGGCCGTCGCTCAAGGCTTTGCTCGGATCGGGGTGGGTTTCCATGAACAGGCCGGCCACGCCCACGGCCACGGCGGCACGCGCCAACACCGGCACCATTTCGCGCTGACCGCCACTGCTGGTGCCTTGCCCACCGGGCAATTGCACGCTGTGGGTGGCGTCGAACACCACCGGCGCGGCGCTTTCGCGCATGATGGCCAGCGAGCGCATGTCGGACACGAGGTTGTTGTAGCCAAAGCTGGCACCGCGTTCGCAGGCCATGAAGTTGTCTTCTTCCAGGCCGGCGTCCCGGGCCGCCGCACGCGCCTTGTCGATCACGTTCTTCATGTCGTGCGGCGCGAGAAACTGGCCCTTCTTGATGTTCACCGGCAGGCCTGCCTGGGCCACGGCGCGGATGAAATCGGTCTGGCGGCAGAGAAAAGCCGGTGTCTGCAGCACGTCCACCACTTTCGCGGCGGCAAGGATGTCGTCTTCGGTGTGCACATCGGTGAGCACCGGCACGCCGAGTTCGCGCTTCACCTTGGCCAGGATCTCCAGCCCCTTTTCGCGGCCCGGGCCCCGAAAGGTGGTGCCGCTGCTGCGGTTGGCTTTGTCGAAGCTGCTTTTGAAAACAAAGCGAATGCCCAGGCTGGCGGTGATGTCCTTCAACTGCCCGGCCACGTCCATCTGCAAAGCTTCGGATTCGATGACACAGGGACCGGCGATCAGGAAGAAGGGTCGGTCCAGGCCGATGGGGAATCCGCAGAGTTGCATGGGGCTTGGTCCGAGTGGTGGGGGTGTCAGGCGGCCACGGGCACAGCCTGGCTGGCGGACTGCTGCGCCACAGCGGCGTGCACGAAGGCGTTGAACAGCGGGTGGCCGTTCCACGGGGTCGATTTGAACTCGGGGTGGAATTGCACGCCCACATACCAGGGGTGTACGTTTTGCGGCAGCTCCACCATTTCGGTGAGCTGTTCGCGCTGGGTCAGCGCAGAAATCACCAGACCTGCCGCGCGCAGCCGGTCCAGGTAGTTCACGTTGGCCTCGTAGCGGTGGCGGTGGCGTTCGGTGACCACCGGGCCATAGATCTCGTGCGCCAGCGTGTCGGGCGCGACGTCGGAGCTTTGTGCGCCCAGGCGCATGGTGCCGCCCAGGTCGGAACTGGCGTCGCGTTGCTGGATGCTGCCGTCGGCGTCTTTCCATTCGGTGATGAGCGCGATCACGGGGTGTGGCGTCTGGGGATCGAACTCGGTGCTGTTGGCGTTTTTCAAACCCGCCACATGGCGCGCGTATTCGATGGTGGCCACCTGCATACCCAGGCAGATACCCAGGTAGGGCACCTTGTTTTCACGCGCAAAACGCGCCGCGCAGATTTTGCCTTCGGTGCCGCGGATGCCAAAACCGCCGGGCACCAGGATCGCATCGAAACGGCCCAGCTCCCGCTCTACATTGCCGGGGGTCAGGGTTTCGGAGTCGATGTATTCGATCTGCACCTTCATGTGGTTTTTCATGCCGGCGTGGCGCATCGCTTCGTTCAGCGATTTGTAGCTGTCCGACAGGTCGATGTATTTGCCGACCATGGCGATGTGCACCGTGCCCTGCGGGTGCTCGAATTCGTAGACCAGATCGTCCCAACGCTTGAGGTTGGCCGGTGGCGTGTTCAGGCGCAGCTTGTCGCAGATCAGGCCGTCCAGCCCTTGCTCGTGCAACATGCGCGGCACTTTGTAGATGGTGTCCACGTCCCACATGGAGATCACGCCCCATTCGGGCACGTTGGAGAACAGCGAAATCTTGGCACGCTCTTCGTCGGGCACCGGTCGGTCGGCACGGCACAGCAGGGCATCGGCCTGGATACCGATGGCGCGCAGCTCTTTGGCGGTGTGCTGGGTGGGTTTGGTCTTGAGCTCGCCGGCGGCGGCCAGCCACGGCAGATAAGACAGGTGCAGAAAGGCCGAATTGTTCGGCCCCAGGCGCAGGCTGAGCTGGCGCACGGCTTCCAGAAACGGGAGCGACTCGATGTCGCCGACGGTGCCGCCGATTTCCACGATGGCCACATCCACCGCTTCGGGCGTGCCGATGCCCGCACCGCGCTTGATGTAGTCCTGGATTTCGTTGGTGACATGCGGGATGACCTGTACGGTCTTGCCCAGATAGTCGCCACGGCGCTCTTTTTCCAGCACCGACTGGTAAATTTTGCCGGTGGTGAAGTTGTTGGACTTCTTCATGCGCGTTTCGATGAAACGCTCGTAGTGACCCAGGTCCAGGTCGGTTTCGGCGCCGTCGTCGGTGACGAACACCTCACCGTGCTGGAAGGGGGACATGGTGCCCGGATCCACGTTGATATACGGGTCGAGCTTGATGAGGGTGACTTTGAGGCCGCGCGACTCAAGGAGCGCGGCCAAGGATGCGGCAGCAATGCCCTTGCCAAGAGAGGACACCACACCGCCGGTAACGAACACAAATTTGGTCATGTCTCGGGCGAGCTGAACTCGCAGGAGGTGGAAATAGAGATTATAAGAGCCCGCTCCCGCCAGGGAGTTACCAAGCTGATACATTGCGCGAATGACCGATCTCAACGGAAGACACATCGTCCTGGGCCTCTCGGGCGGTATCGCTTGCTACAAGGCGGCCGAACTGTGTCGCGCGCTGGTGAAACATGGCGCCACGGTGCAAGTGGTGATGACCGAGGCCGCCGAACAGTTCATCACGCCGGTGACCATGCAGGCGCTCTCGGGTCGGCCGGTTTTCACCTCGCAGTGGGACGCTCGCACATCCGGCGGGGCCGACAACAACATGCCCCACATCAACCTCAGCCGCGAGGCCGACGCGATTCTGGTGGCCCCGGCGAGTGCCGATTTCATGAGCAAGCTGCTGCACGGCCGTGCCGACGAGCTGCTGTCGCTGATGTGCCTGGCGAGGCCCCTGGACAAGGTGCCTTTGATTCTGGCGCCGGCGATGAACCGGGAGATGTGGGCGCACCCGGCCACGGTGCGCAATGTGGCCCAGTTGCGCGAAGACGGCGCCACCGTGCTCGATGTGGGTGCGGGCGATCAGGCTTGCGGTGAAACCGGCGACGGTCGCATGTTGGAAGCCGACGAACTGCTGTACGAGATGACGCGCTTCTTCACGCCCAAGTTGCTGGCCGGGCAGCAGGTGCTGGTGAGCGCCGGGCCCACGTTCGAGGCCATCGATCCGGTGCGCGGCCTGACCAACCTGTCCAGCGGCAAGATGGGTTTTGCCATTGCCCGTGCCGCGCACGAAGCGGGTGCGCATGTGACCCTGGTCGCCGGGCCGGTGAGCCTGCCCACGCCGCGCGGGGTGGGGCGCATCAATGTGAAGTCGGCGCTGAACATGCAAAAGACGCTCAATGTGCTGGCACAAAACGCCAGCGTGTTCATCTCCACCGCGGCCGTGGCCGATTGGCGGCCTGCCACCGAAGCCGACCAGAAAATCAAAAAAGACGGCTCCGGTGAGGTGCCCACGCTGTCGTTTCTGGAAAATCCGGACATCCTGGCCGGCATTGCGGCAGGCTCCAGAGCGGCCAGCGGCCAGCTTTTTTGCGTGGGTTTTGCGGCAGAGAGCCACGACTTGCTGGCCCACGCCAGCGCCAAGCGCGCGCGCAAGGGCGTGCCGCTGCTGGTGGGCAATATCGGACCCGACACCTTTGGTCAGGACGACAACGCCTTGTTGCTGGTCGATGCGCAAGGCGCTACCGAACTGCCCCGCGCCTCCAAGCTGCAACTCGCCCGCCAACTGGTGGCCGAGATCGCAAAGCGTTTGCCGCCGCACGCCGCACGCTGAAAGCCTCCGGTGGGGTGAAGCGGAGGCCCACGGCGCGAAATGTCCCCTGCCCGAAACATCGCGGAACCGGCTCCGCCGGGCCGCAGATGTTGCCCCCTTCAGGGGGCGCGCAGCACGGCGGGGGTGCATTTCAAGCCAACGGTGCTGAATCCTAATCCCACCAAGGCAGCAGCCGCTTCATGGCGGCCACTTCGCCGCAATGGTCGCTGGCGTAGCCGGGCAGGGCGTCGAGCTGTTGTTGCCATGCGGCGCTTTGCAGCAGGCGCAGCAGGTCTTTCACGCCCGGGCGCTCCAGCGCCGATTTCAGGCAGACCAGCAGGTAACGCTCCTGCACCAAGGACACAAAGCCCAAGCCGTGCGCGAGCGCGGCGTATTCGGTGCCCAGCCCCACGTCGGCCGACCCACTGGCCACGGCCTGGGCCACAGCGGCGTGTGAGCTTTCCACGTGTTCGTAGCCGCGCAGGCTGGTGGGCGCCAGGCTGGCCTGGGCCAGCAGCTCGTCGAGCAACAGGCGTGTACCGGTACCGCGCGCCCGGTTGACGAAGCGGGCGCCGGTGGTCACCGCGTCGGCCAGGCTGTTCAAACCCAGCGGGTTGCCGGGTGCGACGATCAGGCCTTGGGCGCGGCGGGCAAAACCGATGATCTTGTGCAGGCCCAGTTTGAGCAGCGGACGGTAGGTGCGTGCGCTCAGGCTGCGTGCCGATGCAAAAGGCTGGGTATGGAAACCGGCGAGTTCGCAGCGGCCTTCGTTGAGCGCGCGGATCGCGTCCACGCTGCCACAGAACCGGATGTCGAGA
Organism: Hydrogenophaga sp.; assembly: GCF_041633695.1. GTDB lineage: Bacteria > Pseudomonadota > Gammaproteobacteria > Burkholderiales > Burkholderiaceae_C > Hydrogenophaga. The sequence goes on along the minus strand of NZ_JBFJMY010000043.1, from coordinate 427 downwards.
TGCAGGCTCGCTCCAGGGCGCTGTGGCGCGCCCGCGCCCAAGGCGCAAGCCTGCAACTCGTTGAGCGCGTGATCGTGGCTGGCGTAGAGGGTGAGCACTTCGCTGGTGTGTTGCGCATCTGGCGATTCGAAGGCTTGTGCAAACGCGCGCTCGAGTTCGGCGCGCAAGCCTTCGATCTGCGGCCCCAGGCGTGCCTGCGCCAGGCGTTCGGCCATCAGCAGGCGTTGCCCGAACGGCGTGAGGCGTGCCGCCTGGCCACGTTCCCACACGATCAGGTTCTGCCCGAGATCGATTTCCCAATCCTTGAGCTGGCCCCACACGTGGCGGTACGACAACCCCAGTTGCCGGGCGGCAGCCGAGATCGATCCGCGTTCACGCACCTCGTGCAGCACGTCCAGCAAGGGGTTGCGCAGCAGGTGTTGGCGCT
>NZ_JBFJMY010000042.1:0-17475 GCF_041633695.1 Hydrogenophaga sp. | reverse complement strand
GCCAGGCCATTGGGTGGGCGGCTTCGATTTGCCATTTGGCTTGCCGCGCGAACTGGTGCACAGCCTGGGTTGGCCCGGCGATTGGGCGGCCTGCATCGCGCACTACGCGGCCTTGAGCCGCGACCAGATACGCAGCGCCTTCGCCGCGTTCTGCGACGCCCGACCCGCAGGCGGCAAGTTTGCCCACCGCGCCACCGATGGTCCGGCCGGCTCCAGCCCCAGCATGAAGTGGGTCAACCCGCCGGTGGCCTTCATGCTGCACGCCGGCGTGCCGCGCCTGATCGGCTCCGGGGTACACCTGCCGGGTCTGCACCCGGGCGATACGCAGCGCGTGGCGCTGGAGGCCTACCCCGGCCTGCTGGCGCGCAGCGTGCTGGGCAGCACCAGCTACAAGAGCGACACCAAAGCCAAGCAGACCGCACAACGCCTGATCGCCCGCAAAGACCTGTTGATGGCGCTGGAAAGTGGCCAGGCGCCGCTGTTGCAAGCGGCCGGGCTGCGGCTCAAGCTCAGCCACGCCCAGCACGATGCCCTTGTGGACGACGCCAGCGGCGATAGCTTGGACGCTGTGTTGTGCCTGCTGCAGGCGGCCTGGGCTTTGGGCCGACACCAGGGCGGGCATCCCTGCTACGGCTTGCCGCCGTTCGACCCGCTCGAAGGCTGGATTGTGAGCGCCTGAAAACCCGTGCGACAGCGCGCCTTTGAGCGCCTGCCTACAATCGGGGCGTCGGGCCTAGGAGCCGACGCTTCTTCTGCCGCGCAGGCTCCTATCCCGACACAAGCGTTCTCAGGGCGGGGTGCAATTCCCCACCGGCGGTGATGGTGGTGCGGCAACGCAACCACACGAGTGCCGCGAGCGCCTGCGCACCACGTCAGTGGCGGGCAGGGTCAGCAGACCCGGTGAGACTCCGGGACCGACGGTCACAGTCCGGATGTTAGAGAGCGCGAGCCATGGTCCGGCCAGCGGGTGTTTCCGTTGCCGGTGGCCGTGCGCTTGTGCGCCCTGATTTCTGGAACTCCCGCCGAAAGAGCCCCATGAGTCAGTCACCCGCCGTTTCCCCAGCCGCACCCGCCGCTGCGCCCGACAACCTCCGTTTTGCTTTTGTTGAAGCCGCCTGGCACGCCGACATCGTGCACCAGGCACGCGACGCCTTTTTTGTCGAAATGTTGAGCGCGGGCGTGCCCGCCGACGACATCGACGTGTTCGACGTGCCCGGCGCGTTTGAAATCCCGTTGATCGCCAAGCGCCTGGCCCAGAGCGGGCGCTACGCCGCCGTGGTCGCCAGCGCGCTGGTGGTGGACGGCGGCATTTACCGGCACGAGTTCGTGGCGCAGGCGGTGGTGAACGCCTTGATGGCGGTGCAGCTGGAAACCGGCGTGCCCATGATCTCGGCCGTGCTCACCCCGCACCATTTCCACGAACACGCCGAGCACCGCAAGTATTTTCAGAAGCACTTCGCCACCAAGGGCACAGAAGCGGCCGAGGCCTGCATCCAGACCGTGGCCAATATGCGCCACCTGGACGGCTTGCTGGCCTGAATCAAACCCTGTACACCCACGCGCCGTTGGCTTGTCCTTGGTGCGTGCTAGGGGCCACAATGGCCTGCCCGCTCCCGTGAGCCCGCAGGTGCGCCGCTTTGTTCGGTTGGAAAGGATGGCACGCATGCCCACCATCAAAAGGCCCGTGAATGTGCACAAGGCCTACCACGCACACGTGTATTTCGACGCGGACACGTTGGACTTGGCGGTGCGCTTGTGCGAGCAGGCCGGGCAGCAGTTTGCCGTGCAGGTCGGGCGCGTGCACCAGAAATTGGTGGGGCCGCACCCGCGCTGGAGCTGCCAGTTGGCGTTCAGCCACCACCAGTTTGATGCCCTCGTTCCCTGGCTGGATGAGCACCGCCAGGGCTTGACGGTGTTTGTGCACGGCCTCACCGGAGACGACCTGAAGGACCACACCGACTACGCCTACTGGCTGGGCGAGAGCGCGGTGCTGGACCTGTCGGTGTTTGACCGTGCTTGAATGCGGGACGGCGGCACCCGCCGCCGCTGGGGCTTTCGGCCCATGAAAGGACATGTATGAATGCGATTCGGGCCTTGGCCTTGGTGTTGATCGTCGCCGGTGCGCTGGCCCTGGTGTACCGGGGCTTCAGCTATACGCAGGAGAACACGGCGGTGAAGCTGGGCCCGCTGGAGCTGACTGTCAAAGAACAAAAGACAGTGGACGTGCCGGTGTGGGTTGGTGTGGGCGCCATTGTTTTGGGCGGCCTGCTGCTGGTGCTGGGTGGCAAAAAAGGCTGACCCGCAGGTTGGGCATCTGATCCATGAAACCCATGTCTACCGCTTCATCTACCGCTTCGCGGCGCCACTTTCTGCGCAGCACATCGGGCGTGGCGGCCACGGCTTTGCTGGTTGGTGCCACCACCGGATGCCAAGGAGAGTCCATGAACAAGCCCCATCCCCCATTGGCCTCGCTGGACGAGGCCATGCGCGAACTCGAACGACTGGCGCAGGCGCCTGCGCTGGTGTCGCACGCGGCCTGGACCTGGCCGCAGACGCTGGACCATTGCGCGCAAAGCATCGAATATTCGTTGAGCGGTTTTCCGCAACCGAAGTCGGCGCTGTTCCAGCGCACCCTGGGTGCGGCGGCGTTCTCGGTTTTTGCCTGGCGCGGACGCATGACGCACGATCTGGCCGAGCCCATTCCCGGCGCGCCGCCGCTGGGTGCCAGCGATGGCGCGGTGGCACTGGCCCGGCTGCGCAACGCGGTGCAGGCGTTTCAGGCCAGCACCGCACCCTTGCAGCCCCACTTTGCCTACGGTGTCTTGAGCAAAGCCGAATACGACCACGCGCACGCCATGCACCTGGCCAACCACTTTTCGGCTTTTGCCTTGCCGGCCTGAACAGCTCAGCCTGGCGGCTCGATGTCCTCGGGTGCCGCGCACTCGTGCAGCACTTCGATCAACCGGTGCTCCACCCCGGCCACGCGCTCCTGGCGGCTGCGGCTGGGCAGGTAGCGCTGTTCGGCGCGGTGTTCCCATTCGGGGTGGCCACGGGCCTGGCCGAGTTGCAGCACCGCACGGGTGAGCGCTTCGCGGTAGGCCTGTGAGCTGTCGGTGGCCAGGCGCACGCTGCTGATGGCGGCGTGACCGCGCAGCTCCAGTGCTTCGCACAGGCGCACCAGGTTGTCGGCCATGACCAGCAACACCTCGTCGCCCAGGGTGAGCTCTTCGATGGCGAGGAATTTGTTGCGCAGCTTGCGCGGCAACTGGCCCCAACCCTGGCCCAGCACGCCGCCGATGGACGCGCCCAGCGCCGTGGCGGCACCCAGCGACATCCCGGCCAGCGCCACGTCCAGCGCAAAACCCACCGCCGCACCGGCGACCGCACCTTTGCCCAGCAGCTTGCCCGCGGTGGCCAGCGTTTCGGGGTTGAACAGGTCGGACTCCCAGCGTCCGCTGGTCCAGGGCAGCACCGCGATGTTGGCGTCGTCGGGCCGAAAGCCGTGGATTTGCAGCAGGTCGGACACGCAGCGCCGCACGCCCGTCATGAGGTCGTCTTTGAAGTCCTGCACGAAGCGGGTTTTGACGCGCGGCTCGTCCAGCGCCGACTTGTCGATCTCGCGGCGCATGGCGGCAGCGGTGATGAGCGCATCGGCCACCACGCGGCAAGCGGCGGCGCGGCGGTCCACGAACTGCTGCTCCAGTTCTTGCATCACGGCTTGCAGCTGCTCGCGGCGCGGCCGGATCAGCACGCCCAGGTCTTCGTAGAGCTGGTGTTCCGAACCCATGAACGGGGCCACCGCATCGAAGCGCACCACCGCGTGCAAGTGGTAGGCGGCCAGCACCTCGCGCCACTGCGTTTCGCGGCTGTCGTCGCTGCGCACGAAGTTGAGCACCGGCATCACCGGTTTGCCGCAGGCGCTCAGGATTTCGATTTCGCTGCGGTACTTGGGCAGCACGGCCTCGCGGCAGTCGATCACATAGATCGCGGCGTCCACGTCGAGCAACTGGCGCAAGACCTTGGCCTCTTGTTCGAACGCGCGGCTGGCTTCGGGGCCGCGCAACAGGGTGCGGATTTTCTCGGGCGGCGTGAGCGCGTCGCCCAAACTTTTGAGGTGGTGGTGCAGGGCCACCGAATCTTCCAGACCTGGCGTGTCGTAGTAGCGGATGGCCGGCGCGCCGTCGATGGCCAGATCGATGTGTTCGACGTGGCGCGTGGTGCCGGGCCGGTCCGAGACTTCGCCAAAACCGATCTGGCGCGTGAGCGTGCGCAGCAGCGAGGTCTTGCCCGCGTTGGTGTGGCCGACCACGGCGATCTGGATCGGCGCGCTCATGCGTGCTCTCCCAGCCAGTCCCGGGCCTGCTCCAGCGTTTGCCAGCAGGGCAGGTCGTGTAGCGCGTTGCCAGCCAACCAGTCGGGCCAGCGTTGCGGGTTGGCGCCGCTGTGCTCGGGGTAGACCAGCAGCAACGCACAGGCGTGGGCCTGGGCGCTGACCTGGCGCAAAAAGCGCTCGGTGCCCCGGTCCGGGCTGGACGCGCCGTTGCAGACCACCAGGGCGCGAAACGCGGGGCTCTCTGCCAGCCGGGACATGAGCAGGCTGCGCTCTTCCATGCTGCCCGAGACGCGGTGGCTTTGTGGGGCCAAGGGGGCGAGTGCGGCGGGTGGCCATTCGAATTCGCTTGGCAATTCAAAACCGATCAGCAGGGGCAAGGCCTTTTCGCCGGCGTGCAGCACCCGGCGCGGCGGCACGGCGGTGGGCGCAGGCGCCTGTTCGGCGTCCACGATGCGGGTCGGATCCAGCGCGGTGAAGCGGGCCATGAGCTTGCGGAAATAGGGGTCGCGGGTGTCCAGCGCCAGCCGGGCGTGCCGGGTTTTCACAATCCACACGCAGGCGAGCAAGGCCAGCACCCGGGGCAGCAGCCCGTACACCAGGGTGCAGGCCACCAGCCACCAGGCCAGCGCGTGCGAGCTGACCGGGTCGGCACCGGCGTTGAGCGGTACCGACTCGGGCACCGGGAAACCCATCAGGCCCGGCAGCCAGCTGGTCCAGGCCAGGAAGCGCGCAAAGAAGGCCGGGTCGAAGATGGTGGTCTCCCAGCTCAGCTGGTAGGCCTGGAAACCGAACAAGGCCAGCAGGGTCAGCAGCATCAGGGCAAAGCCCGCCGCCCACAGCGCATGGCTGATGGCGCCCAGCACCCACACGCTCAGGCGCTGTTGCTGCAGCACCGTGTGCAGGGCACGCACCAGCACGCTGGCGTTGGGCCCGTGCAGGTAGGGGATGCGCGCCGCCAGATCCATCAACCACTTGCCCAGAGACCATGCACCGCTGGGTTCGCGGGCGAAACAGGCATACAGCACCGCCGCCAGCCACAGCAGCAAGGCGAACACGGGCACGGTGAGAATCGAGAAGAAGGCCAGCGCGGCGTTGAGCGTTTGGCCACTGCCCGTGGCCTTGCCCAGCAGGCCGCCCGCCAGCAGGTAGGCCAGTAGCACCAGCAACAGGCCGGACACCCAGGCAGCGGCGCGCAAGCGGTCCAGGTCGCGATCCAGCCGCAGGCGCTGGGCCAGCAATTGCGCGCGCGCCAGGATGCGGTCTTGCATGGCGGTGTGCGTCTGGTGCGCGCGGACCATTTCTTCGCCGTCGAGCAGCGGGCCGTTTTCTTCGATCAAGCGCACGGCGTAGGCCAGCGTGGCACCGCGCAGGCTGGGTGTGGGGGGACGGGCGTTCAAGTCGCTGGGCTCGGTGGGGAAGAGAAGGCGGGCAGGACGGCGGGAAGGTCGTAGGCAAGAGGAGCCCGGGTTGGGCTGGACCCAATGCTACCCGTTACAGTGCGGGGCTTGGCGTGTGGTCGCGGCTCTTCGGTCGCTCGGCGCCGCAGGAGAACACCATGGCGTGGTTGATTTGGGGTCTGGTGCTGTTTCTGGGTGTGCATTCGGTGGCCATCGTCTCGCCGGGCGCGCGCAACGCCTGGGCGCAACGCTTGGGCGAAATGCCTTGGAAGGCTTTGTATTCGCTGGTGTCGCTGGCCGGGCTGGTGCTGATCGTGCTGGGCTATGGCCTGGCGCGCGAACAGCCGCTGCTGCTGTACACGCCCCCTGCGGCGCTGCGGCATCTGGCGCTGCTCTTGATGTTGCCGGTGTTCGTGTTGTTGCTGGCCGCCTACCTGCCGGGGCGCATACAGCGCACGGCCAAACACCCGATGCTGCTGGCCGTGAAACTGTGGGCGCTGGCGCATTTGCTGGCCAATGGCAACCTGGCCGATGTGCTGCTGTTTGGCGGCTTTCTGGCCTGGGCCGTGGCCGACCGCATGTCGGTGAAGCGCCGTGCCGCTGCCGCTCCGCTGCGCCCTGTGCCCGGCTTGCCCGCCAGCGCTTGGAACGATGCCATCGCTCTGGTGGCGGGCTTGGCCTTGTATGTGGTGGTGCTGCTCTGGGCGCACGCCGCCTGGATCGGCGTGCGGCCGGTGGGTTGAGCCACCGCTGATCTTGGTCTGGGCGGGTCAGCGCATCAGCCAGCGGCGCGACACATGGCTCAGCCCGTCGACCAGGGCCACCAGGGCCAGCATGGCCGCCAGCACCGAACCGGTTTCGGGCATCTGGAACAAGCCCATGTGGAACGCCAGCATCTGCCCCAGGCCACCCGCGCCCACCACACCCAGCACGGCGGCGGCGCGGATGTTGTTTTCCCAGCGGTAGAGGCTGTAGCTCATGAGCTGCGGCAAGATTTGCGGCAAGGTTGCGTACCAGAACACCCGGGCTTCTGACTGCCCCCGCAGGCGCAGCGCAAAGCCCGGGCCGGGCGGCGCGTTTTCAATCGCCTCGGCAAACAGGCGGCCCAGCACGCCGCTGGTGTGCAAGGCCAGTGCCAGCGTGCCGGCGAACGGCCCCAGACCGGCAGCGATCAAGAGCAAGGAGGCCCAGACCAGTTCGGGGATGCTGCGCAGCGCGTTGAGCAGGGTGCGTGTGGCCTTGAGCCAGCGCGCGGTGTCGTCGGCGTGGGTGCGGCTGGCGGGCAGGGCCAGGCTCAGACCCAGCGCCACGGCCAGCAACGTGCCCACCGCCGACATGGCCAGGGTTTCCAGCGTGGCCCAGCCCAGCCGGGCGAGAAAAGCGGGCTCGGTTTCCGGGTGCAGCAGCTCGCCGATGAAACGCGCCATCTTGCCCAGCGCGTCGGGTGTCAAAAACTGTGCCCAGCGCAACTCCAGGGTGAAAAAGCTCAAGAACACCAGCAGCGCGGTGGCGGCCACCCACCAGCAGGCGCGGCAGCGCGCGCTGAACAGCGGAGGCGGCAAGCGGTAGATCTGGTTGGCGGCCCGGCGCGGTGGTGTGTGTGGGGTGGTCATGGGGTATCAGCCCAGGCTTTTGCGCAATCCGGCACTGGCCGTGTCGGCCAGCCAGACCAGGGCCATGAACACCAGCAGCATGCTGGCCACTTCCGCACCGTTGAACATCTTCATCGAGTTGTCCATGAGCTGCCCCAGACCGCCCGCGCCGACAAAGCCCAGCACGGTAGACGAGCGGATCGCGCATTCCCAGCGGTACACGGTGTAGCTGGTGAGTTCGGCGGCGTTTTGCGGCAGCAGCCCGTAAAAGAAGGCTTGCAGGCGCCCGCTGCCGTTGCGCAGCAGGCTTTGTGTGGCATGGGCTTCGCCGCTTTCCAGGATCTCGCCGTAGACCTTGCCCAGCATGCCGGCGTAGGTCAGCGCAATCGCCAGCACGCCGGCGGTGGGGCCCAGGCCGACCACGCGCACGAACACCAGGGCCCAGATCAGCTCGGGCACGCTGCGCAGCACGATGAGCAGCCAGCGCACGCCTTGCCGCAGCACGGCAGGCCCGAAGGCCATGCGCCCGGTGAGCGCGGACAGCGAGAGGGTGCGCACGCTCAACAAGGCCAGCGGCACCGCCAGCAGCATGGCCTGGCTGAGGCCGGCGGTGGCCATGGCCACCGTGCGCCAGGTCTCGCGCGCCACCAAGATCAGAAACTCCGCGTCCATGCGCGGCGGAAAAAAGTCGCCCAGAAAGCGCAGCGCAGGCCCCAGGCTGCCGGGCTCCAGCAGCACCCAGGGCTTGAACTCGGCCAACACCAGCAGCGGCCACAACAGCACAGCGGCGGCCAGTAACCAGAACACGCGACCGAGCCAGGCCGGGTCGCGTCGGGGGGGGGTGGGGGCCGTCCAGCTGCTCATGGCCGGGCTTTCAGCGGCAGTGCATGACCACCGGCTGGGGCGACGCCGTGGACGGCTCGGTGGCGGGTGGCGCGGTGCTGTGCAGTTCGTCTTCGTGCTGGGCGTAGAGCTGTTGCAGGCGTTCGGGCGTGACTTGTTCGGGCGGCAGATCAAAAGCCAGCTCGCCGTCGCGCAAACCGATGATGCGCGGGAAATGCTCGAGCGCCATGCTCACGTGGTGCAGGGTGCAGACCAGGGTGGCACCGCTGGCGTGCGCGGCCTGGGTCAGGGAGCGCATGGCCTGGTCGGCGCGGGACGGGTCCAGTGCGGACAACGGCTCGTCGACCAGCAGCAGACGCGCCCCGGCGGGGTGGGCGGGCGAACCCAGCGCCGCAATGGCGCGCGCCAGGCCGACGCGCTGCCGCTCGCCGCCCGAGAGTCGGTCGACCCGGTCGAACAGTTTTTCGGCCAGGTCGAAGTGCTCCAGCGCGGCGTCGGCCAGGGCGATGTCGCGGGGGTAGAACAGGCTGCGCAGGCTGGCCCACAAACCCATTTGCGGCAGGCGCCCGGCCAGCACGGCGGTGACCACGCGCTGGCGCGGTGGCAGCGGCGGTACCTGGGGAGCCAGAAACAGTTGGCCGCGCAGTTGGCGCAAAGCCGAGCGCCGCAGGGACCAGGGGTCGGCGCCTGCGATCAACAAGTGGCCCGCCGATGGCCGCAGGGCGCAGGCCAGCAGGTGCAGCAAGGTGGTCTTGCCCGCACCCGACGGACCGATGACCGCGACCTGCTCACCCGCCGCCAGTGCGAGGCGCAGGCCGCGCAAGGCGGCGGGCGCATGGGCCGAGGCGGCGGGGTGCCGCCCGCTCAGGTCATGCAGTTGCAGTTGCACGCGAAGACCGGCCTGCGCGCGGCGCTTATTTCAGCAAGCCTGCGCTGCGCGCGGCCTGCTCGATGCCGGCGTAGTTGTCCATGTTCGTGGGCACGAAGCGGGTGGCCCGCTGCAAGTCCAGAATTTGTTGGCCTTCTGGCGTGTCCTTGCTCAAGGCGAGGAATGCCTTTTGCAGCTTGTCGCGCTGGGCGGCGGGCATGTCGGCATGCACCGTCCAGTTGTAGTCGAAATAGGGCGGGGTGGTGAAGAAGACCTTGACCTTGTCGGTGTCGACCTTTTTGTCGGCCACGAATTTTTCCCACACCGAAATATTGAGCGCGCCCGCGTCCACTTTGCCCGATGCGACGGCGGCAATGGTGGCGTCGTGTGCGCCGGAGTAGGCCACGCGTTTGAGGTCGCTGTCGGGGTTGACGCTGGCCTTGAGCAGGAAGCTGCGCGGCATGAGGTGACCCGAGGTGCTGGACTGCGAGCCAAAGCTCAGCGTCTTGCCCTTGAGGTCGGCCAGGCCTTTGATGTTGGCGTCGGTGGTGATGAAGACCGAGCGGAATTTGCTGTCTTCTTCGCGCTGCACCAGGGGCAGCACTTTGCCACCCGAGCGCACCGAGGCTTGCACGGCGGTGAAACCACCGAACCAGGCCAGATCGACCTGTTTGTTGACCAGGGCTTCGACCGCAGCGGCGTAGTCGCTCACCGGGGTGAACTCCACTTTCATGCCCAAAGTCTTTTCGAGGTATTTCACCAGCGGTTCGGCTTTGCGGGCCAGCTCGGTGGGCGATTCGTCGGGGATGGCGGTGATGCGAAACACCTGCGACTGTGCGCTGGCGGGCAGGTGCAGGCCGGCGCTGAGGACGAGACCAGCGCCCAGCAGGGCGCGACGGGAAAATGACCGGTGAATGAGGTGCATAAATAGGTTCCAGTAGTGTTCTTGCGGTAAGGGCAAGTCCAGTGGGGAATTAGAACCCAGAAAGAAGCCCTGACCGAAACCGTGTCGGTTTGACCGGATACCCGTGCGGTCAGAGCGCGACGCTGCGAAAGCCCGACCAGATGTCGTTGCGCGCGGCGGGGAAAAAATTGCGGTACCGAGGGTGGCGCATGCAGGGCTGGGAGGCGGTGCTGGCGCCGCGCAGCACCGGGCGGCCGTCGAACCAGGGCTGCGAATAGTCCCGGTACGGGTGGGCGTTGAAGCCTGGGTAGGGGGCAAACGGGCTGTCGGTCCACTCCCACACCCGGCCCCAGTCGAAGCCCGGCAGCGACAGCGCCGCGCATTCCCACTCCGCTTCGGTGGGCAGGCGCCGACCGGCCCAGCGGCACCAGGCCTGGGCTTCGAAGGCGCTCAGGTGGCAGGCCGGTTTGCGCATGTCCAGTGGAAACCATTGCTCGAAACGCTGCAGCTTCCAGCCGCTGCCGCTTTGCACGTCGCGCTGCAGGTAGCGGGGGGCATGGGCGTCGGTGGCTTGGCGCCACGCCCAGCCTTGTGGGCTCCAGAATTCGGGGTTTTCGTAACCTCCGGCGTCGATGAAAGGCAGAAAACGCCCCCAGCTCACCGCCTGGGTGTCGATGTCGAAGGCCGCGAGTTCTACCGGGTGCGCACCGAACTCGTTGTCAAAACCAAAACCCGGGCCTTGGTAGCCCTGCATCCAGGTCGTGGCGGGCATGCGCAAACTCAGTTGCTTGGGGGTTTTGGGAACGGTGCCCAGGGCTGCGCCGATCGGCATGCCCAGGGCTTGCGCGGTCACCACGGCGGCTTCGATGTGCATGGCCTCGTGGAACAGCGCCAGGCGAAAGAAGTACAGGCCTTGATCGTCGTCCTGGGCCATCGCCAGCAGGTCCAGGGTCTGGGTCAGGCTCTCGCTCAGGTGTTTGCGGGTCTGCTCCAGGCTGGGCAGTGGTAGGTGCCAGCGGCTGTCGTGCGGCACTTCGCTGGAGTTGTAGAGGGCATCGGCGTCAAAGCCGTGTGCGGCCTGGCGGGCCGCAAAGCGGGGTGTGGTGGGGTCGGCTTGCACGCCGCGTGCGCGCTGCGGGTTGCGTGCAATCCACCAGTCGGCAAACCAGCCGATATGGCCCAGCTCCCACAAGGGTGGGTTGAACTCGGGCGACAGCGCAACCGGCATGGCGGGGCCGAGCGCCGCCGCGAAGAACTTGACCAGGCGCAAGGTGCGCCGGCGCGTGTCTTTCAGGGCCACCGCGAGCCAGGCCTTGTCGGCACGGCGCGCATCGGCCAGCGGGGGGTGTGGCGGCAAAGCGTTCGGGCTCATGGCACATCTCCTCCTCAACGCATGCACAAGGTTCTGGGCTGACCCACAATGGCGGACATTGCCCGCCATGAAAAAAGCTTCCATCTGCATCGTCACACCGGCTCTGGCCGACGCCAACAACGGCAACTGGCAAACCGCGCGGCGCTGGGCCGACATGCTTGCAGGCCATTATGAGGTCCATTTGAGCAAAACGTGGCCACAAAAGAACGCCGACAGTGGCCGCTCATTTGATGTGCTGATCGCTTTGCACGCCCGCCGCTCGGCCGATGCGGTGGCGGCCTGGGCCCTGGCCCATCCGGACCGTATGCTGGTGCTGGTGCTGACCGGCACGGACCTGTACCGCGATATCCAGACCGACCCCGCCGCACAGCGTTCACTGGCGCTGGCGACCCGTGTGGTGGTGTTGCAAGACCAGGGGCCGCTGGCTTTGCCCCCGGCGTGGCGCCACAAGGCACGGGTGGTGTTCCAGTCCAGCACCACGCGCCAGACCTTGCCCAAGACCGCTCGGCACTTGCGTGCCCTGATGGTGGGGCATTTGCGCACCGAGAAAATGCCGCAGACGTTTTTTGAAGCCGCCTATTTGCTGCGCGACGAGCCCGGCATCCGGCTCGACCACATTGGCGAGGCGCTGGACCCTGCACTGGCCACAGCGGCCCGCCAGACGGCGCGCGATTGCCCGCAGTTCCGCTGGCTCGGGGGGCTGCCCCATGCCGATACCCGCGCGCGCATCCAGCGTGCCCATGTGCTGGTGCACGCCAGCCGCATGGAAGGTGGCGCGCACGTGGTCATGGAAGCCGTGCAGAGCGGCACGCCCGTGCTGGCCTCGCGCATCGCGGGCAATGTGGGCATGCTGGGCGAGGCCTACGGAGGCTACTTTCCCCTGGGCGATGCACAGGCGCTGGCCGAGCGGTTGCGCGCCTGCCGGGCCGAACAGCAAAGGGGTATGGGGCAGAGCCGAGACGGTCTGACCCAGCTGCAAGCACAATGTGAGACCAGACGTGCGCTGTTCGCCCCGGCGAACGAGCAGGCGGCCTTGCTGGCCTTGCTGCGCGAACCGATCTGAACCGCCACACGACACCGGAGACCCCCATGAGCAATACACCAGGCCACCCCGTTCCCCATGAGCCGCGCCTCACCAGCCTTTCGCACGGCGGCGGCTGCGGCTGCAAGATCGCGCCCGGCGTGCTGAGCGAAATCTTGAAGGGCACCAGCGCCATGCCCATTCCACCCGAATTGCTGGTGGGCATTGAAACCGCCGACGACGCCGCCGTGTACCGGCTCAACGACGAACAGGCGCTGATCGCCACCACCGACTTCTTCATGCCCATCGTCGACGATCCGTACGACTTCGGCCGCATCGCCGCCACCAACGCCATCAGCGACGTGTACGCCATGGGGGGCACGCCCATCATGGCGCTGGCGCTGGTGGGCATGCCGGTCAATGTGCTGTCCACCGAAACCATCGGCAAAATTCTGGACGGCGGGCAAAGCATTTGCCGCGAGGCCGGCATTCCCATCGCTGGCGGCCACACCATCGATTCGGTGGAGCCGATCTACGGCCTGGTGGCGCTGGGGCTGGTCCACCCCAAACGGGTGAAGCGCAACGCCGACGCCCGCGTGGGTGACCGCCTCATCCTGGGCAAGCCCCTGGGCGTGGGCGTGCTCTCGGCGGCGCTGAAGAAAGACGCGCTGAGCCCAGAGGGCTACGCGCAGATGATCGCCTGCACCACCCAGCTCAACACGCCCGGCCCCGATCTGGCCGCCCTGGACGGTGTGCACGCGCTCACCGACATCACCGGCTTTGGCCTGGCCGGCCATGTGCTGGAAATGGCGCGCGGCTGCAAGGCCGCCGTGCGCATCGACATGGACCGCGTGCCCTTGCTGCCTGGCGTGCGCGAACTGGCGGGCGCGGGCATGGTCACCGGCGCATCGGGCCGCAATTGGGCCGCCTACGGTGCCGAGGTGCGCCTGGGCGAGCGCTTGAGCAAGGTGGACCAGGCCTTGCTGTCCGACCCGCAAACCAGCGGTGGCCTGTTGGTGAGCTGCGCGGCAGAAACGGTGGAAGAAGTGCTGGCCGTGTTCGCTCGGCACGGGTTTGCCGCCGCCACCGAAGTGGGCGAGATCGTGGCCGCGCCGGACGGCGGTGTGCGCTTGCTGGTGGACTGAAACCCGCGCACGCGTCGGACGAGGGGGCGGTAGATGTCGCACAAGGAGTTGCTGAGCGCCCTGGCCATGGTGCTCACCGTGGCGGGCTTTTTGCCCTATATCCGCGGCATTCTGAAAGGCACGGTGCAAGCCCATGTCTTTTCCTGGGTGATCTGGGGCACCACGACCTTGGTGGTGTTTCTGGCCCAGCTGCAGGCGCACGGCGGCGCGGGCGCCTGGGCCATTGGCGTGTCGGCTGGCATCACCGTGCTGATCGCCGCGCTGGCTTTTGCACGACGCGGTGACCTGGCCATCACCCGCAGCGACTGGCTTTTTTTCACCGCCGCCATGGCGTCCTTGCCGCTGTGGTACCTGAACACCGACCCGATGTGGGCCGTGGTCTTGCTGACCGTAGTGGACATCACCGGCTTTGGCCCCACGCTGCGCAAGGCCTACCGCTTTCCCCACGCCGAATCGCTGGGATTTTTTGCGCTGTTTCTGCTGCGCAACCTGATCGTCATCCTGGCGCTGGAGAGCTATTCGGTCACCACGGTGCTGTTCCCCGCCGCCGTGGCGCTGGCCTGCGCGGGCTTGATCGGCGTGGTGTGGCTGCGCAGACGCCAGCTCGCCCCGCTGCCGGCCGCACCCCATACCACCCGTTCCTTGCGCGATTCGCACACCGCGGCGCGCCGTTGAAACCACTACTGGAAATCACCCGTGAAACAACCCCAAATTCTGGCCTTCGACATTTTCGGCACCGTGGTGGATTGGCACGGCTCGGTTGCACGCGAGGTGCAAGCCCTGCTGCCCGGCGTGGACGGCGACGCGTTTGCGCTGGCCTGGCGCGCGGGCTACCAGCCCGCGATGCGTCGGGTGATGTCGGGCGAACTGGGCTGGACCTTGATCGACGACTTGCACCGCCTGATCCTGGACGGGCTTTTGACGCAGTTCGGGGTGACGGACTTGAGCGAGGCGCAGAAAATCGAACTCAACCGCGTCTGGCACCGGCTCGACGCCTGGCCGGATTCGGTGGCGGGCCTGCAGCGCCTAAAAACCCGCTTCACCATCTGCACCCTTTCCAACGGCAACATCGGTTTGCTCACCAACATGGCCAAACGCGCCGGATTGCCCTGGGACTGCATCTTGTCGGCCGAGGTGTTTCGCGCCTACAAGCCGGACCCAGCCACCTACCTGGGCGTGGCCAAGGTGTTCGACGTGTCACCGGCCGACGTGATGCTGGTGGCGGCGCACCAGGACGATCTGGCCGCCGCCCGGGCTTGTGGTCTGGCCACGGCCTATATCGAACGGCCGCTGGAATTCGGTGCCCCGCGTCCCAAAGACGTCTCGCCCGATCCGGCCAATACCTGGCACGCGACCAGCCTCACGCAGCTCGCCGAGCAACTGGGCTGCTGAGCCAGAGGCGTTCTTATTCCTTGCGCAGATCGGCGAAATCGCTCAACGAGGCTTTCATGGAGTCGATCCAGTCGGGTCGGCCCTTGGGTTCGTCGCGGGAGGCCAGCATCAGCAAGCCGTTGACCAGCATGAAGGTGACGGCCCAGCCGGCCAAGGCCACGGCAAGCACAAAACCCAGTGGTACGGTGCCGTTCCAGACCCGGGCGACGCCCAGGAACGCCGAAAAAAACCAGATGCTGTTGGACAGAGACACACTGGCCGCGACGACGGTCCAGTCCCGCGTGCTCCAGCGCGAAACCGTGCGCGAGCGACCCAGAATGGGGAACACCAGGCGGTGCAGGACGAATGCGTTCAGGGTCAGCACCAGCACCAGCACCAGCTTGGCCTGCAGCTTGGGGTTGTCCAGATACGCCGGATCGGCTTGCAGCCCCAGCCAGACAATGCCGGCGCCGGTGATATACAGCGCACCCAAGGCCATGGAGATGACAAACGTCTCGAAGCGTTCGGGTGGAGGGATCACGACTTTGTAGCCCAGAGCCTTGGCGGCCAGCCGCAGATCGGTGATGACGATGGTTCCGATGGCCGCGCAGGTGGCAATGAGATGGAAAAAGACCAACAGGGTTTTGATCATGGCAAATCGGCCCGGCAGGCCGAGAAAATGATGAACGACAAAATCAATAACCAGGTATTGGTTCCATCCACAAACCATTCGCTATAGCGAAGGACTTGTGATGCCATTGGGCGCGTACCTGCGCGTCCTTTTTGATGCCCTGTGCGGATTGTTGATCAAGCCTGCGCATTTGTAACGATCTGCCCATCGCAGCGTCGCACACGAGCGACAGTCAGTCCAGCCGGTAGCGCGCGATGAAGCCGCGGTCGATGCGGTCTTTCCAGCGCCAGACCCAGCCACCCTCGGTGTGCAGCGGGCCGTAGCTGGCAATGGCGTGCTGCGTGCCGCACGACAACAGGTTGAGGGTGTGCGTGGGCGGGTGGTGGGGTTTGAGCGGCCGGCCGTGGTGGGCGGCGAGCAGGTTGTGCGCCAGGGGCGGTCCGGCGCGGACCGCGTAGACCCCGCTCCTGGGGTGCGGCGCGTCGGCCCGGGTGGACACGTCGCCCACGGCAAACACCTCGGGGTGGCTGGTGCTTTGCTGGAACGCATTGACCAGCACATGGCCGCGCTCGCACAGCGCCAGTCCGCTGCCTTGCAGCCAGGCCGGCGCGTGGGTGCCCACCGCCAGAATGGGCACGTCACAAGCCAGAGAAGCACCGCTGCCCAGCCGCACCGAGCCGGGCACCATGCCCACACAACTGTCCATCAACACCGTGATGCCTTGGCGTTTGAGCTGGCGCAGCACCCGGCGACGCACACCCGGTGTGTAGTTGGCGGCGACCTCGTCGCCACCGGTGATGAGTGTGAAGCTGGCGCCCCGAAGGCCGGCCGAGCGTATGCCCTGTGCTGCGGCAAACACCAGTTCGATGCCGGCCGCTCCCGCGCCGATCACGGCCACCGAAACCGGGCGCGCCAGCGCGTGCTCCAGCACCTTGGGCCACAGCGCAGCGAACACCTCTATGGGCCGCACCACCAGGGCGTGCGTGCTGGCGCCGGGCATGGTGGCGTCGAGCTGGCGGCGGTCCAGCACCGCACCGGTATCGATCGAGAGCCGGTCGTAGCCCAGGCTGGTGGGGGCCGCCTTGGGGTCGAGTGCGTGCACCTGCACTTGCCGCGCACCCATGTCGAGTCCGGTGCAGCGGCCCTGCACCCAGCGCGCGCCAGCCGCTTTCATCAAGGGTTCCAGCGCAATCTGGCCTTCGGCCGCGCTGTAGCGCCCAGCCACCAGCCCCGGGATCATGCCGCTGTAGGTCTGGAACGGGTAGGGCGTGAGCACGCTCACGTCCAGATCGGCGGGTCTGCTGCGTGCCAGTTCGGCCAATACCTGCACATGGGCATGACCGGCGCCGAGCAGCAGCAGTTTTTGGATTCCGATAGATTGCATGGGGCCCGATATTACGGCTTGGCGCAGTGTCTATGCGGCTTGGCGGTTGGGCCTGGGTGTGGGCGCTCCAGGGTGCGCAGGCACGCGCTTGAATGAGGCCTGGCGCGCGCGCCGGGCGTGTGGTGCTGCGTGCGGGATAATTTGCAGCGTTTTGACACCCCTGGAAACCCAACACATGCCGAATCTGCTCCCACGATCACAGCCTGCCGTTTGCGCGACGAGCGCTGCCCACAAAAGCCGCCTGGCCCTGGCGGTGTCTTTGCTGATGGCGGGCGCCGCTCAAGCCCAAACCTTGGGTGTGTCCACGCAAGGCAACACGGGTGGCTTGTCGATTCCCTCGGCCGATGTGCTGGAAACCGGTAGCGCAGCCTTGTCCTATGGCAATTACCGAGAGCCCAAGCTCCGGCCAGGTCAGCGGGAAGCCAATTACAGCCTGGGTTTTGGCTTGGCGCCGAACATCGAGCTGTTTGGGCGTTTTGCCGAATACACCGTGCCGACGCCGACGCGCATCGTCAATGGCGTGCGTGACCTGTCCGTGAACGTCAAGTTGCAGCTTCCGCAGCTGTGGCAGGGGCAACCCAAGGTCGCTGTAGGGCTGAACGATATTGCAGGTG
>NZ_JBFJMY010000041.1:0-17506 GCF_041633695.1 Hydrogenophaga sp. | reverse complement strand
CTGCCTGGCGCTGGGCAGCGCCATGCTGACGCGGCTGGACGTGCGAAAAATCGCCCGGCCCATGATGCAAGAGCTGGCCGACTACTCCAATTCCACCGTGTCGCTGGGCGTGCGCGACAAACTCTCGCTGATCTACGTGGAGCATTGCCGCAGCGCCGCTGCCTTGACGCTGACCCTGGACGTGGGTTCGCGCATGCCGATCGCCACCTCGGCCATTGGCCGCGCCTGGTTGGCAGCTGTGCCCGAGCGCGAACGCTTCAGCGTGATGGACCAGGTGCGTGAGCTCGACGACGTGGCCTGGCCCGGCGTGCAACGCGGCATCGAACAATCGCTGCGCGACTATGTGGAGCTGGGCGTGACCTGCTCGTTTGGCGACTGGCAAAAAGATGTGAACGGCATTGCCCGCGCCTTCGATCCCGGCAACGGCCTGCCCATGATGGCCATCAACGTGGGTGGACCGTCTTTCAAGCTCTCGCCCGAATACCTGCTGCGCGAGGTGCGCCCCCGCCTGCTGGAATTGATAGGTCGCCTGGAGGCCAGCCTGCCGCACTGATGCTGGCGAGGCTTGCGGACTCTGCAGGCGGGCGTCAAAACCAGTCGGCGGCCATGTTCAGCACCGTGTCGTCCTGGCTGCGCAACAAGGCCAGTTGCGGCGCCACCCGGGGCAGCTCCCATTTGAAGAACCAGCGGCAGGCTTGCAGCTTGCCCCGGTAAAACGCCTCGTCGTCCGGGGCCGTGCCGGCGGCCAAGGCGCGTTCGGCCACCACGGCCTGGCGCAGCCAGGTCCAGGCCAGCACCAGGTGGCCAAAGGCTTCCAGAAACAAATGGGCGTTGGCCAAGCCCGCGCGCGGGTCTTGCGCCAGCAGCGGTCGCAGCGCATCCACCGTGGCCTGCACGTCGTCCCAGGCCTGGGCCAGTGCCCGCACCTGCTCGTCCAGCGCCGGCCAGGGCTGGGCCTCGACCAGGGTGCCGCCGATTTGCCGGTCCAACAACGCCAGCGCCGCGCCGTTCTGAATCACCACCTTGCGGCCCAGCAAGTCCATGGCCTGTATACCGTGCGTGCCCTCGTGGATCATGTTCAGGCGGTTGTCGCGCCAGTACTGCTCCACCGGGTATTCGCGTGTATAGCCGTAGCCGCCCAGCACCTGGATCGCCAGGCTGTTGGCTTCCAGGCACCACTGGCTGGGCCAGGATTTGACGATGGGGGTGAGCAAATCCAGCAACAGCGAGGCTTCGTTGCGCGCGGTGTCGCTCTCGCCCGTCTTTTGCTCATCCACCAGGCGGGCGGCGGTCATGGCCAGCGAGTACGCACCTTCCACGTAAGCCTTTTGTGCCAGCAACATGCGCCGCACATCGGCGTGCTCGATCAGCATGCGCTGCGGCTCGCTCGGATCCTTGGCACCGGGGTGGCGGCCCTGCGGACGCTCGCGGGCGTAAGCCAAAGCCGCCAGATACCCACGGTAGCCCAGCATCACCGCGCCCATGCCCACGCCGATGCGGGCCTCGTTCATCATGTGGAACATGCAGGCCAGACCGGCGTGGGGCTGGCCGATCAGCTCGCCCACACAGCCTCCGTTCTCGCCAAAAGACAGCATGGTGGAGGTGGTGCCGCGCCAGCCGCATTTGTGGATCAGACCGGCCAAGGCCACATCGTTCGAGCCACCCACGCGCCCATCGTCGTCCACCCGGAATTTGGGCACGATGAACAGCGACAGGCCATGCACGCCAGGCTTGGCGCCGGGCAGACGGGCCAGCACCAGGTGCACGATGTTCTCGGCCAGATCGTGGTCGCCACCCGAGATGAAAATTTTCTGGCCCTTGATGGCGTAGTGGCCATCGGCCAAGGGCGTGGCGCTGCTGCACAGGTCCGACAGGCTGGAGCCCGCTTGCGGCTCGGTCAGCGCCATGGTGCCAAAGAAGCGCCCCGCGCGCAGCGCGCCCAGGTAGCGCCGTTTTTGCGCATCGCTGCCGAATTTGTCGATCACGTTGGCGTTGGCGGCGGTCAGACCCACGTAGGACGTGGTGGCCACGTTGGCGCTGCGAAACAGCGACCAGCAGGCCTGTGAGACCAGCACCGGCAACTGCATGCCGCCGCTGGCCTCGTCGGCGGTGGCGGCCAGAAAACCCGCGTCGCAGAACGCGCGCACCGCAGGGGCCACGCCCGCCACCATCTGCACACGGCCGTCCTGGAACCGGGGTTCGTGTTCGTCGGCCTCGCGGTTGTGGGGCGCGAACAGGCTTTGCGCCATGGACTGGGCGGTGTCGATGGCGGCCTCAAACGTCTCGCGGTTGTGCTCGGCATACCGGGGGCGCTGGGTCAACGCCTCGGCGCCCAGCAGCTCGTACAACTGAAAGCGCAGGTCGCGGGCGCACAACAGTTCAACAGGTGTCATGGCGGTGTCTCCAAGGGGGCTGGCACGGGTGCCGCAGCGGGTTTTCACGCTTTACAGCGCTGGTTCGAAGTGGCTATCATATTGCCTGCGATGCAGCATATAAAACTGCAGTGCAGAACAAATTACCTGCCTTCACCACAAAACCGGCCCCTGGTCGGTCTTCTTTTTGCCTGTTTCACTGGAACACCCGCTCATGACCGCACTGGATTACGCCGTGCACGGACCATTGGCCGTGCTCACCCTGAACAACCCGCCGGTCAACGGACTGGGGCATGCGCTGCGCAGCGGCATCGTCGCCGGTCTGGACCGCGCGCTGGCCGACCCGACCATCACCGCCATCGTGCTCACCGGCGGCGAAAAAATCTTCTCTGGCGGCGCCGATGTGAAAGAGTTCGGCACGCCGAAATCGTCCATGTCGCCCAACCTGCCGGACGTGATCCGTGCGCTGGAGAACGCATCCAAACCGGTGGTGGCCGCCATCGCAGGCCATGCACTGGGTGGTGGCCTCGAACTCGCCCTGGGCTGCCACTTCCGCGTGGCGAAAAAAGACGCCACCCTGGGCCTGCCCGAAGTGAAGCTCGGCCTGCTGCCCGGTGCCGGGGGCACGCAGCGCCTGCCGCGTGCGATTGGCCTGGAAGCCGCGCTCAACATGATCGTCTCGGGCGCGCCGCAAAAAGCCGCGTCGTTCGCCGGCACGGCCTTGGTCGATGAACTGGTGGATACCGACGTGGTCGCCGCCGCCATGGCCTTTGCCGAGCGCGCTGTGAAAGACAAACTGCCCCTGCGCCGCCTGCGCGATGTGAAGGTGCCCAGCGCTGGCGCCGACGCCTTTTTGCAATTCGCCCGCAACAGCGTCAAGGCTGCGGCCAAGGGCCTGCCCGCGCCCCTGCAATGCGTGGAGTGTGTGGCCGACTCGGTGACGCAACCGTTCGACGAAGGCCTCAAGCGCGAGCGCGCCGCCTTCTTCGCCCTCATGGCCACGCCAGAGTCGCGCGCGGCCCGCCACGTGTTCGCGGCCGAACGCGCCGCCGGCAAGCTGCCCGATATTCCGGCCGACACGCCCCTGCGCGCCATCAAGACCGTGGGTGTGATCGGTGCCGGCACCATGGGCGGCGGCATCTCCATGAACTTCCTCAACATCGGCACACCCGTGGTGCTGTTGGAAACCGCGCAAGAAGCGCTGGACCGGGGCCTGGCCACCATCCGCCGCAACTACGAGAACAGCGCCAAGCGCGGCAAGATCACCCAGGAGCAGGTCGAGCAGCGCATGGCGCTGATCACGCCCACGCTGGATTACGCGGCCTTCAAAAACGTGGATCTGGTCATCGAAGCCGTGTTCGAGCAGATGGACGTGAAAGAGAAGGTGTTCACGCAACTCGACGCGGTGTGCAAACCCGGCGCCATCCTCGCGTCCAACACCTCGTATCTCGACATCAACACCATCGCCAGCTTCACGAAACGCCCGCACGACGTGTTGGGTCTGCACTTCTTCAGCCCGGCCAACATCATGAAGCTGCTGGAGATCGTGCGCGGTGAAAAAACCGCCGACGACGTGATGGCCACGGCGCTTGCGCTGGGCAAGCAGATCAAGAAGGTGGCGGTGGTCTCCGGCGTGTGCGACGGCTTCATCGGCAACCGCATGCTGGCGCGCTACGGCGCCGCCGCCAACGCGCTGGTGGTGGCGGGCGCCGCACCCCAACAGATCGACAAGGCCATGGAGCGCTTTGGCTACGCCATGGGCCCGTTCCGCGTCGGAGATCTGGCGGGCCTGGACATTGGCTGGGCCACACGCAAGCGCAAGGCGGCCGAGGCCGGCGTGCCGCACGAGCCCACCATCGCCGACAAGCTGTGTGAGTTGGGCCGTTTCGGCCAGAAAACGGGCGCAGGCTGGTACCGCTACGAAGCCGGCGTGCGCGAGCCGCAAACCGAAGCACTGGTCGACAACCTGATCGCCGACTACCGCAGCGCCAAGGGCGTGACGCCTCGTAAGGTGAGCGACGAAGAAGTGGTCGAACGCTGCATTTACGCGCTGGTCAACGAAGGCGCGCGCATTTTGGCCGAAGGCATCGCCGTGCGCGCCTCCGATGCGGACCTGGTGTACCTCAACGGCTACGGCTTCCCGGCCCGGCGCGGCGGCCCCATGTGCCATGCCAACGAAATGGGCTTGGCCAACGTGGTGCGCGCCCTGCGCCGCTTCGCCGCAGAACCTGGCGCCGACGCCTCGTGGCAACCCGCGCCGCTGCTGGTGCAGCTGGCCGAAGAAGGAAAAACTTTTTGATCCCCCCTGCGCCGCTGCGCGTCTTCCCCCTGAGGGGGACGCTCCCTTGGACCGGCAAAGCCGGATCTTCGGGAGCCCTGGGACTGGCAGCGTCGCACCCCCAACATTCTTCGGAGCAACCTCATGATTGACGCTGTCATCGTTTCCACCGCACGCACCGGTCTGGCCAAGAGCTGGAAGGGCGCTTTCAACATGACTTATGGCGCGTCGCTCGGCGGCCATGCGGTGCAACACGCCGTTGCGCGTTCGGGCATAGACCCGAACGAGATCGAAGACTGCATCATGGGTGGCACTTTCGGCGAAGGCACGACCGGCGGCAATATTGCGCGCGCCATCGCCCTGCGTGCCGGCCTGCCCGTGACCGTGGGCGGTATGAGCGTCAACCGTTTCTGTTCCTCGGGCCTGCAGACCATCGCCATGGCCGCGCAACGCGTGATGGTCGAAGGCTGCCCCGCCATCGTGGCCGGTGGCGTGGAGAGCATCAGTTGCGTGCAGAACGAAGCCAACACCCACATGCGGCGCGATCCCTGGCTGGTGGAACACAAGCCCGAGCTCTACTGGAGCATGCTGCAGACGGCCGAAACGGTGTCGTCGCGCTACAAGATCAGCAAAGAAGCGCAAGACGCATACGGCGTGCGCAGCCAACAACGCGCCGCCGCCGCACAAGCCGCGGGCAAGTTCAAAGACGAAATCGTGCCCATGACCACCACCATGGGTGTGGTCGACAAGGCCACGGGCCGCGTCACCACCCGCGAAGTCACCATCGATTCCGACGAGGGCATACGCCCGGACACCACGATCGAGGCGGTGTCGAAAATCCGCGCCGCTCTGCCCGGTGGCGTGGTCACCGCCGGCAACGCCAGCCAGTTTTCCGACGGCGCTTCGGCCTGCGTCGTGATGAACGGCAAACGCGCCGAACAGCTCGGCATCCAACCCCTGGGCATCTTCCGCGGCTTTGCGGTGGCCGGTTGTGAGCCCGACGAAATGGGCATCGGCCCGGTGTTCGCCGTGCCACGCCTGCTGCAGCGCGCCGGGTTGAAAGTGGAAGACATTGGCCTGTGGGAACTCAACGAAGCCTTCGCCTGCCAGGTGCTCTACAGCCGCGACAAGCTGGGCATTCCAGACGAGCTGCTCAACGTGAACGGCGGCGCCATTGCAGTGGGCCACCCCTACGGCGTGAGCGGCGCGCGACTGACCGGCCACGCGCTGATCGAAGGCAAGCGGCGCGGCGCGAAATACGTGGTGGTCACCATGTGCATAGGCGGCGGCCAGGGTGCGGCCGGCCTGTTCGAAGTCTGCTGAAGACCGCATCGCCCCTACAAGAAAGGAGACCAACATGAGCGTCAAACAACTGTTCCAACTCGACGGCCAGGTGGCCTTGATCACCGGCGGCTCGCGCGGCCTGGGCCTGCAAATGGCAGAAGCCCTGGGCGAGATGGGCGCCAAGGTGGCGATCAGCGCCCGCAAGGCCGATGAGCTGGCCGACGCGAAGAAGCACCTGGAGAGCAAGGGCATCACCGTGCTCACCGTGGTGAACGATCTGCAAAAGGCCGACGGCATCGCACCGCTGGTGGACTCCGTGATCGAAGGCCTGGGGCCGATCGACATCCTGGTCAACAACGCCGGTGCCACCTGGGGAGCGCCCGCCGAAGACTACCCCGATGCGGCCTGGCACAAGGTCATGAACCTCAACGTGAATGCACCATTTTTTCTGGCACGCGAAGTGGGCAAGCGCTGCATGATTCCGCGCAAAAAGGGCAAGATCATCACCATCGCATCCGTGGCCGGCCTCAAGGGCATGGGCGCTGGCGTGCAGACCGTGGCCTACAACACCTCCAAGGCGGCGGCCATCAACCTGAGCCGTGCGCTGGCCGGTGAATGGGGCCGGTACAACATCAACGTGAACGCCATCTGCCCCGGTTTTTTTCCATCGAAGATGTCGGCCGGTTTGCTGGACACCATTGGCGAAGCCGTGATCGCGCGCTCGCCACTGAAACGCCTGGGCGGCGACGAAGACCTGATGGGCACAGTCGTGTTCCTCGCCAGCGAAGCCTCGCGCCACATCACCGGCCAATACATCGCGGTCGACGGCGGCAGCTCGGCGGTATGAGCGACGTCCTGCAAGCGCAGTTCAGCGGCACCCGCCCCGTAGCGGCGCAACATGTGTTCGACGTGGAGCGCCTGCGCGCCTGGCTCACCCCGCGCATGCCCGCACTGGGCGATGCGCCCTTGCAGGTGGAACAGTTCAAAGGCGGGCAATCCAACCCCACGTTTCTGTTGCGCGCTGGCGAGAAAAAATACGTTTTGCGGCGCAAGCCCTTGGGCGACCTGCTGCCTTCGGCCCACGCGGTGGACCGCGAGTTTCGGGTCATCAGCGCGCTGGCGAAAACCGAGGTGCCGGTGGCCCAGGCGCATGTGCTGTGCGAAGACCCCGGGGTGATCGGTTCCAGCTTTTACGTGATGGACCACGTAGAAGGCCGCATTTTGTGGGACCCCAAGCTGCCCGGCTTGGACAAAACCGCGCGCACCGTGATGTTCAACGAACTGAACCGGGTGATGGCGGCGCTGCACCGTGTCGACCCCAACGCCATCGGCTTGGGCGACTACGGCAAGCCGGGCCAATACATCGAGCGCCAGGTGGCCCGCTGGACGCGGCAATACAAGGCCGCCGAAACCGAAACAATCGATGCCGCCGACCGCCTGATCGAATGGCTGCCGCAACACCTGCCCGCCGAAGGCGAAACCCGCATCGTGCACGGTGACTACCGGCTGGACAACGTGATCTTCCACCCCACCGAGCCGCGCATCTTGGCCGTGCTCGACTGGGAGCTCTCCACCCTGGGCGACCCGCTGGTGGACTTCGCCTACCACTGCATGGGCTGGCGCATGGCCGCCGGCGCCTCGCGCGGCGGGGCCGGCGCCGACCTCGCCGCGCTGGGCATTCCCAGCGAAGCGGCCTATGTGCAGCGCTACCTGGAGCGCACCGGGCGCACGGCCCCCATACCCGCGGCCGATTGGAACTACTACCTGGTCTTCAACATGTTCCGCCTGGTGGGCATCCTGCAAGGCATTGCCAAACGCGCCGAACAAGGCAACGCCTCCAACGCCAGCGCCGTGGAAACCGGCAAGCGCGCGCGGCCACTGGCCGAACAAGCCTGGGCGCTGGCCCAAACCCTCTGAACATCTTTCCCTCTTTTCAGGATCTCCATGGATTTCGACCATTCCCCCAAAGTTCAGGCCTTGCAAGCGCGCGTCAAAGCCTTCATGGCCGATCACGTCTACCCCGCCGAACCGCTGTTCGCCGAGGAAATGAACGCCTTTCGTGCAGCGGGCAACCCCTGGCAGGAACCCGCCGTGATGGAGGGTTTAAAAACCAAGGCCAAAGCCGAAGGCCTGTGGAACCTGTTCCTGCCCGAGTCCGAACTGGGCGCGGGCCTCAGCAACCTCGAATACGCGCCCCTGGCCGAAATCATGGGCCGCTCGCCCATCGGGTCCGAGCCTTTCAACTGCTCGGCGCCCGACACCGGCAACATGGAAACCATCGTGCGCTACGGCACCGAAGCGCACAAGGAACAGTGGCTCAAGCCTTTGTTGGCCGGTGAGATCCGTTCGGCCTTTGCCATGACCGAACCCGCCGTGGCCTCCAGCGACGCGACCAACATCGAAGCGCGCATCACGCGCGACGGCGATCACTACGTGATCAACGGTCGCAAGTGGTGGACCTCAGGCGCCAACGACCCGCGCTGCAAGATCATGATCTTCATGGGCAAGACCGACCCCGAAGCGCCCAAGCACTCGCAGCAATCCATGATCCTCGTACCCATGGACACCCCCGGCGTGAAGGTGCTGCGCCACCTCTCGGTGTTTGGCTACGACGACGCGCCCCATGGCCACGCGGAGGTGGATTTTGTGAACGTGCGCGTGCCCGCCAGCAACATCCTGCTGGGCGAAGGCCGGGGCTTCGAAATCGCCCAAGGCCGCCTGGGCCCTGGCCGTGTGCACCACTGCATGCGGGTGATCGGCCGCGCCGAACGCGCGCTGGAAGACATGTGCCGCCGTGCCACGCAGCGCACCGCTTTTGGCAAACGCATCGCCGACCAGGGTGTCACCCGGGAGCGCATCGCGCAGTCGCGCATCCTGATCGACCAGGCGCGTTTTCTGGTGCTGCACGCGGCCTGGAAAATGGACAAGGTGGGCAACAAACAGGCGCGCCAGGAGATTGCCATGATCAAGGTGGCGGCGCCATCGCTGGCGCTGCAGGTGTTCGACTGGGCGATGCAGGTGCACGGCGGCGCCGGTGTGAGCGACGATTTCGGCTTGGCAAAAGCCTACGCCTCCACCCGCACGCTGCGCTTTGCCGACGGCCCGGACGAGGTACACCGCAACGCGATTGCCAAAGAAGAGCTGGCGCGCTACAACGCAAAGTCCTGACCCACACCACCGCCGCACCACCGCCACACAAACCCATGCCCGCGCTGCACAAAGCCCACTGGCCCCAAGACCTCTCGCACCAGCTCACCCTGCCCGAGACCAGCCTCTTTTACAACGCGGAAGTCTCGGCCCGGCGCTACCCGAACAAGCCCTACCTGCTGTACTACGGCTCGGCGCTGAGCTTTTCCGAGTTCCACGACCAGGCCACGCGCCTGGCCGGTTATCTGCAACACGACTGCGGCGTGCAAGCGGGCGACCGCGTCTTGCTGTATTTGCAGAACAGCCCGCAGTGGGTGCTGGGCTATTACGCGATCCTGCGCGCCAACGCGGTCGTGGTGCCAGTGAACCCGATGAACATGAGCGAGGAGCTCGCGCACTACGTGGCCGACAGCGGCGCCACCGTGGCCATCACCGCGCAAGACCTGCTGCCACAACTGCAAGCCCATCTGCGGCCCGATGCCCCACCCGAGGCGCCCGCGTTGCAACACGTGCTGGTGGCCGCCTACAGCGACTACCTGCGCGAAGCCACCGGCCTGCGCCTGCCCGACTTCGTGAGCGCGCCGCGCCAAGCGCTCGCTGGCGCGGGTGTGCACGCCTGGAACGAAGCGCTGGCCGCCCAGCGCCAGCCCGGCCCGCTCACCGCCGGGCCCGACGACCTGTGCGTGATGCCCTACACCTCGGGTACCACCGGCCACCCCAAGGGCTGCATGCACACCCACCGCAGCGTGTTGTGCACCGCCATCGGTGGCATGCACTGGTTTGCGCGCACGCAAGACGCGGTGATGCTCTCGGTGCTGCCCTTCTTCCATGTCACCGGCATGGCCGGCGGCATGAACGGCCCGCTGTTTCTGGGTGCCACCATCGTGATCATGTCGCGCTGGGACCGCGAGACCGCCGCCGAACTCATGCAACGCCACCGCGTGTCCAGCTGGCAAGCGATCTCCACCATGGTGGTGGATTTTCTGGCCAACCCACGCATCGCCGAATACGACTTGTCGGCCCTCAACGGGATACGCGGCGGTGGCGCGGCCATGCCGGTGGCGGTGGCCAAGAAGCTGCGCGAACTCACCGGGCTCGATTACGTCGAGGGCTACGGCATGAGCGAGACCATGGCCGCCACCCACATCAACCCACCACACCGGCCCAAGCCCCAATGCCTGGGCATACCGGTATTCGATGTGGACGCACGCATCGTCGACCCCACCACACTGGCGGAGCTGCCTCTGGGCGAAACCGGTGAGATCGTGGTGCACGCACCGCAGGTCATGCAGGGCTACTGGCGCAACGAGCGCGCCAATGCCGAGGCCTTCATCGAACTCGATGGCAAGCGCTTTCTGCGCACCGGCGATCTGGCCCGCATCGACGAAGACGGCTACTTCTTCATGACGGACCGGCTCAAGCGCATGATCAACGCCTCGGGCTACAAGGTGTGGCCGGCCGAGGTGGAAGCGCTGATGTACCAACACCCTGCGATCCACGAAGTTTGTGTGATCGGTGCGCAAGACGCCAAGCGCGGCGAGACCGTCAAGGCCTTTGTGGTGCTCAAACCCGGGCACCCGGACCCGGTGAGCGAGCAAGACATCGTGGCCTGGGCACACGAACACATGGCGGCTTACAAAAGCCCACGCACCGTGGCCTTTGTCGACCACCTGCCGAAGTCGGGAAGCGGCAAAATCCAGTGGCGCGAGCTGCAAGAGCGCCAGGCCGAACAAGACAGAAAGGACTTTTCCGCATGAAACAAAAAGCCAAAGCCGTCATCGCCCGGGCCCACGGCGCACCCGTGGTGGTGGAAAACATCTGGGTCGACCCGCCGCAGCAAGGTGAAGTCATGGTGAAGATGGAGGCCTGCGGCGTTTGCCACAGCGACCTGTCCACCGCCACCGGGGTGATCCCGCTACCGCCGCCCGTGGTGCTGGGCCACGAAGGCGCTGGCCGCGTGGTCGCGGTGGGCGAAGGCGTGAAAGGTCTGGCCGTGGGCGACCGCGTGGTGAGCTCGTTCGTGAGCATGTGCGGCCACTGCCGCTACTGCACCGCCGGCCGCCCCCAGCTGTGCGACCAGAACGCCAAGACCGCCTTCACCCTGCCCGACGGCACGGTGCGCACACACGACATGCACAACCAGCCGCTCAACGTGTTCTGCGGCAACGGCGTGATGGCCGAATACGCCACCCTACACCTGGACAACGTGGTCAAGGTGGAACACGACCTGCCCATGGAGTGCTGCGCCCTCATCAGCTGCGGTGTGATGACCGGCTTCGGCGCCGTGGTCAACACCGCCCAGCTCACGGCAGGTTCGATCGCCATCGTGTTCGGCGCTGGTGGCGTGGGGCTCAACGCCATACAGGGCTGCGCCATCGCAGGCGCTGCCATGATCGTGGCGGTGGACCGCGTGGACAGCAAGCTGGAACTGGCCCGCCTGTTTGGCGCCACCCACACCGTGAACGCCGCCAACGAAGAGAACCTGGTCAAGGCCTTGAAAAAACTCACCGGCGGCGGTGCCGATTTTGCATTTGAGTGCGTCGGCCTGGGCAGCGTGGTGGCCCAAGCCTATGGCGCGCTGCGCAAGGGCGGCACGGCGGTGGCGGTGGGTGTGGCCAGCGGCCAAGACAGCACCACACTCAAAACCGTGAGCCTGTCGCTCGAAGAAAAAACCCTCAAGGGCAGCTACTACGGCTCAGCCCGCCCGCGCGAAGACTTTCCACGCCTCATGTCGCTCTACCAGGGCGGCCGCCTCAAGCTCGACGAACTCATCACCCACCGCTACACCATCGACGAAGCGCCGCAGGCGTTTGACGATCTGGCGAATGGGCGGAACGCGCGCGGCATGATCGTGTTCGGCTGAACCCATCCACCCGGTGCCCGGGTGTGCACGACCACGCATCCAGGCCACCACCCCACAACGCCAAGACGATGCTCGATACTTTTTCCAGTCTGCCGGACATGGTGCGCCGGCACGCCCAGGACCGCCCCGATCAAGCCGCCTTGGTGCAAGACAGCACGGTGCTGAGCTACGGCGAGCTGGACGCGCTGATGGACCGCGTGGCCACAGCGCTGCAGCGCGACGGTGTGCAAGCAGGCGAGGTGGTGGCTTTGAGTGGTGTTTCCACACCGCTGCAAGCGGCTCTGTTTCTGGGTGCCCTGCGTGCCGGTGTGGTGGTGGCGCCGCTGGCCTACTCGGTCACGCCCGACGGCTTTGCCGGCATGCTGCGCGACGCCCAGGCGCGGCGTGTATGGGTGGACGGCGCCGCCGCCCCGCTGCTGCCCGAGAGCGCCCTGCCGCTGTGCGTGGCGCTGGACGCCGCAACACCCGGCCAGCCGCTGTCCGACTGGCTGGCCCCGGTGGGTGCGTACCCCGCGCCAGTGGCCATCACACCCGAGTCGCCGTTCAACATCATCTATTCCTCGGGGACCACCGGCACACCCAAAGGCATCGTGCAATCGCACGGCATGCGCTTCATGCACGTCCGGCGCGGTGCCCAATACGGCTATGGGCCGCAGGGTTGCAGCCTCATGGCCACGCCGCTGTACTCCAACACCACGCTGGTGGTGCTGTTCCCCACGCTGGGCTTTGGCGGTACGGTCGTGCTGATGGCCAAGTTCGACGCCGGGCGCTGGCTTGCGCTGGCGCAGCAGCACCGCGTCACCCACACCATGCTGGTGCCGGTGCAGTACCAGCGCCTGCTGGCCCACCCCGGTTTCGGTGCACACGACCTGTCCGCCTTCCAAGTCAAGTTCTGCACCAGCGCACCCTTCCACGCCGATCTGAAAGCCGACGCCCTGCGGCGCTGGCCGGGTGGTCTGGTGGAGTTTTACGGCATGACCGAAGGCGGCGGCACCTGCATTCTGGAGGCCCATCGGCACCCGCAGAAACTGCACACCGTGGGCCTTCCGGCCGAGGGCCACGACATCCGCTTGATCGACGAGGACGGCGTGGAAGTGCCACCGGGCGAGGCGGGCGAAGTGGTGGGGCACTCGCCGGCCATGATGAGCGGCTACCACCGCCAGCCTGAAAAAACCCGAGAAGCCGAGTGGTTCGATCCCGATGGCAAGCGTTTCATACGCACCGGCGACATCGGCCGCTTCGATGCCGACGGCTTTCTCACCCTGCTCGATCGCAAGAAAGACATGGTCATATCGGGCGGCTTCAACATCTACCCCAGCGACCTGGAAAGCGAACTGCGGCAACACCCAACGGTGGCCGACGTCGCGGTGGTGGGGGTGCCCAGCACCGAATGGGGCGAGACCCCGGTGGCCTTTGTGGTGCCACGTGCAAACGACGCCACCGAGCCCGAAACCCTGCGCCAGTGGCTCAACAGCCGGGTCGGCAAGACCCAGCGCCTGGCCGCCGTGGTCTACCTGGACGAACTGCCGCGCAGCGCCATTGGCAAGATACTCAAACGCGAACTGCGCGAACGCTGGCTGGCGTTGGCCTGAGCCCTACACACGTCAGGACCGGCCCGCGCTCGGCACCTGCACCCGGGTCGTTTCTATGCGGCCTTGTTGCGTGCGCGCGTGCAGCGCCCCTATGCCGGGCGCGGCACACACAAACAGGGTGCAACCGTCTTCGCCACCCAACATGCAGGCGAAAGCGTGGCGCTCACCGGTGTCTATGCGCTGCACCACGCCTTGACCGTCAAGCACCCGCAGCACGCAGCGCCCCCGTGCATCGGCGACCCAGACCGCGCCTTCGTCGTCCAGGCACAGTCCGTCGGGGTAAACGCCCGGCAGGTCGGCAAATACGCGTCGGTGTGAGAGTGCACCCAGTTTGTCCACGCTGAAGGCGCTCAGGCGCTGGGCATGGGTTTCGGCCAGGATCAGGGTGCGGCCATCGGGGGCCAGCGCCATGCCATTGGGAAACATCACATCGTCGGCGGCGCGGTGCACGCTGCCGTCCAGATCGACCCGCAGCAAGCAGGTGCTGCGCGGTGTCTCGCCGGCGTACAGATCAAAACCAAAGTTGCCCACGTAGGCGCGGCCTTGCGCGTCCACCACCATGTCGTTGCAAGGGCCACCGACCCAGGCCGACAGATCGGCCAGGCGTTGTAGCGGTGCGGGCGTGGACGCGGCGTCGGCAGGCCCGCCGGGTGCCCGGGCCATCAGACACCGGTCGTGCATGGAGACCACCAGCAGCGTGCCATCGGGCCGCCAGCCCAGGCCGCTGGGGTGGCCGGGTACTTGCGCTTCTTCGCGCAGGTCGCCCGCGAGCGAGACGCTGAAGACGCGCTCGCGGAAAAAATCGGAAAACCACAGCCGCCCGTGGCGCCAGCGCGGCGCTTCCGGGAACTGCAAACCGTCCACCAAGGTGGACAGGTGGCCGGGCTGTGGTGTCATGCCCCGGCAGGGCTTATTTGGCGAGTTCGCTCAGTTTCATTTCCTTGACCTTGCCACCGTCGATGACGGCAACACGGGTGTCGGCCAGCGAACCGCCGCGCTCGTCCACGCCGTCCAGACCGTTGGGGTTCCAGTTGGCAGGCAGGGTCTTCATGGCCTTGTCGAGCTGGGCGCGAATGGCCACGGCGTCGGTGGTGGAACCTGCCAGCTTCATGGCCTGGGCGGTGGCATGCATCGCGGTGTAGTTCAGAGAGATTTCCGAGCTGGGGTCGCGGCCAGGATTGGCCTTGAGCCAGCGCTGCGTGAAGGCCACGGCAGGTGCGTTGGTGTCGTCGATCATGGGCAGCACGCCAATGGCGCCTTCCAGCGGACCGTAGCCACCGGTGATGGGCTTCATCTGGTCCATCTTGGCCTGGTCGATGATGACAAAGCCACCCTTGAAGCCGAGTTCACGCGCCTGCTTGACCACCAGACCGGTGGGCTCGGAGGCACCGCCGATGAACAACACGTCGGGCTTGGAGGCCAGGGCCTTGCTCACGCCGCTGTAGAAGTCAGTGGACTTGTTGTAGCTCATCGGGTTGTCGGCCACGACCTTGCCACCGGCGGCTTCCCAGGCCGGCACAAAGGCTTTGGTCCAGGCCTTGGCGTAGTCGTGGTCGGCGTTGGCGATGGCCAGGTTCTTGCCGAACTTCTTCATGGCGTGGGAGACAAACGCCGGAATGTAGGTGGTGAATTCGGGCGGAATGCGCAGAGTCAGCTTGTTGCCGCGCTCGGTGATCTGGGGCACGCTGGTGTACGACAGCAGCAGCGTTTTCATCTGCTCGTTGGTGGTCTGGATGGCAAAACCGCCACCCGAGTGCGGGCACATCACCACCGGCGTCTTGTGCTCTTGCACCAGGCGCTGGAAGTTGATGGCGGTCTCTGCCGGGTTGTACTTGTCGTCCAGCGCCACCACCTCAAACCTGACCTTCTTGCCGGCCACTTCAAAGCCGCTGGCGTTGAGTTCGTCCACAGCGAACTTCATGCCGTCGAGGGTGTTCTTGCCGTACTGGGCCGCACCGCCGCTCAAGGGACCGGAGAAACCGATCTTGACCACTTCCTGCGCGAACGCAGGTGCCGCGACGAGCAAGCCGCCGAGTGCCAGAGCGGTTGCGAGCTGGTTGAATTGCCTTCTGATGACCATGAATATCTCCTGTTTGAGGGTGGGTGAAAAAACTAGGCGCCGATGTAAGCCCGGCGGACGGCTTCGTTGTTGATCAGACTTTCGCGGTCGCCTTCGAGCACGATGCGACCACGCTCCAGCACATAGGCACGGTTGGCGATCTTCAGCGCCGCATAAGCGTTTTGTTCGGCCAGAAACACGGTGGTGCCGGCGCGGTTGATGCGCTGGATGACTTCGAACACCTGCTTGACCACCAGCGGTGCCAGACCCAGCGATGGCTCGTCGAGCAACAGCGCCTTGGGGCGTCCCATGAGGGCACGTCCAATCGCGACCATTTGCTGTTGGCCGCCGCTGAGCGAGCCCGCCGCGTCGTCTTTCTTTTCGTCCAGAACAGGAAACAGGGCCAACACCTCTTCCAGCCGCGAACGGTTGCCGGCTTTGTCACCACGGTGCACATAGGCACCCAGCATGAGGTTTTTGAGCACCGACATTTCGGTGAACAGCTTGCGGCCCTCCGGGCATTGCACCAGACCATGGCTGACGATCTGCGAGGGCTTCATGCCCACCAGTTCGGTGTTGCCAAAACGGATGCTGCCGCCCGCCGCCTTGTGCAAGCCACTGGCGGTGAGAAAGATGGAGCTCTTGCCCGCGCCATTGGCCCCCAGCAAGACCACCAGCTCACCCGCTTCGGCGTGCATGGTCACGCCATCGAGCGCGCGGAAGCTGCCGTAAGAGAGCGCGACGTTCTCAAATGTCAGCATGGTCGCTCCCCAGGTAGGCGTCGATCACGGCCGGGTTGGCACGCACTTCAGCGGGTGTGCCCTCGGCGATCTTTTCACCGTAGCTGAGCACCAGAATCTTGTCGGCCAGGCTCATGATCATGTCCATCTTGTGCTCGATCAGGCACACGGTCAGGCCGTGTTTCACCATCTTGCGGATCAGCTCGGCCAGGCCCAGCGTCTCGTCGGGGTTGACGCCACCCGCCGGTTCGTCCAGCAGCAGCAGCTTGGGTGCGGTGGCCAGGGCCAGCGCAAAAGCCACGCGCTTGCGCTCCTCTTGCGTCACGTCACCGGCCATACGGTTTTCCAGGTGCGACAGGCCCACGAAGTCCAGCGCTTCGCGCGCCTTTTCGCGGCAGATGCGCTCTTCTTCTTTCAGGCGCTGCGAACCGACCAGCACGTCCCACAAGCCCGAGCGGGTGCGCAGGCGGTGGCCGACGATCAGGTTGTCCAGCACCGTCGCCATGTCGAACAGCGTGGTGGCCTGGAAGGTGCGCGCGATGCCCAGGCAGGCCACTTCGTCGGTGCGCAACGTGGTGATGTCGCGGCCTTCGAAAGTGATGGTGCCTTCGCTGGGTTTGTGCACCCCGCTGATGAGGTTGAAAAAGGTCGTCTTGCCGGCACCGTTGGGGCCGATGATCGCGTTGATCTTGCCTTTTTCGATGGTGGTGCTGACCTTGTTGACCGCAGCGTTGCCACCAAAGCGTTTGGTGAGGTGTTCGATCTCAAGCACGTGAAGACTCCTTGGTGGCGCGGGCGGTCTTGGCGGCGTCGGCCATCGAGGCCTTGCGTGCGCGCCAGCCCAGCCAGGTACCCACGATGCCGTGTGGCACGAAGATCACCAGGGCGATCAGGATGGGACCGAAGATCAGGAAACGGTATTCCTGCAGGAACTGCATGTACTGGGTGATCCAGGGCACCATCAGCGAACCCAGCAGCGGGCCGAGCAAGGTGCCCAGGCCGCCGATGATCATGTACATGGTCATGTCGAAGGCGTGCGCCGCACCCGCCAGATCGGGCCCCAGGAAGCGCACGAAACCGGCGTACAGGCCGCCAGCCAGACCGGCGTACAGCACCGACAGCAGAAACGCGGTGAGCTTGTTGCGCATCAGGTTGACACCCAGCGCCTCGG